>JAFMDM010000136.1 GCA_017857195.1 Methanobacteriota archaeon | reverse complement strand
ATTCGAGCCAAAATGCCCATGAAAGCTCTAGCGGAGATTCCAACTCCAGCGATAGCTCAGGGTCTGGCTCCAGTAGCTCCGGGTCAGGGTCGAGCTCGAGCGGTCAAGGCGACTCCGGGGACTCTGGTTCTGGGTCTGATTCCTCAAGTGGGTCTGGGTCACAAGATAATTAATTCTCTCCGTCTCACGGTTTTTTAGTACGTGATGGAAAGATTATATAAGCGTCGAAGTAATTCTGTCTTGATCATGAGATTACTACTGACAATTGGGTTATTGCTAGCCTCCATGATTCCTATAGCCCACAGTGGCGTGGCTAGTATATCGATATACTACAACGGAACTGTGGTTGCCCACTTTCAGGGAATCACCAGTTTCACCATCATAGGAAACAACGTCTCAGAGCTCAGGGTTCAAGGAAGTAAGTTTAACCTCACCGGCGACGTCCTACAATTTTACAACCCTAATTCCTCCATAACAGTGACGTATCAAACGTCGTTTCAGCAGGGAGTAGTCAAGGGAAGTGAGCCCTTTAATGCTACCTTCAACTTTCTTTTTCCCCCAACTTTCACTTTAGTGTACGTGTCTGCCTCTCCTCAGTCTCTGAAAGTGAGCGGAAACCTCTATAACCTAACGTTAGTGGGAGACTCATTCAACATAGTTTATGCCCCGGTCTCTAAGCCTAGCTCTCCCATTGGAGAGGAGGATCTCTTGATCCTGATAGCCCTTGTAGTCAGCGACTCCGTCTTAGCAGGTCTAGTCATTTACTTATATAGGAGAGGCAGGGTTAAGAGGGTTGAACAACCTCAGAGTGAGCCCCAGGTTTCCAACGTAAGCCAGGAGGCTGAAGAGGAGGAAACGGAACTAACCCAGGAGACGCTAAACGACAGAGACATACTTGTACTTGAGGCGTTTAAGCAGGGGGCTAAGACGCTCTCAGATGCGGTTAAGGCTACGGGACTCCCCAAGTCCACCGTGTACAGGAGGATAAAGAAGCTCGTGAGGCTCGGTTATCTTGTGGAGAGGAGAGAAAAAGGTAAGATATGGTACGAGGTCGGAACTCCTCACGGCGAAAAAAGTGAGGATCACACTAATGTGTAGTGGTTGAGGGAGATCACCACCATGTCCACTATCACGTACGCCAATACCGCTATCAGGAACAGAGCGGTTATCTTTTTCTCCTGGGACAAACCTTCTCACCTAAGTGACTAACCTCGTTGGTTTCTCAAAAGGAATCTCCAAGGAACGTTGAAACAGAAGTTTTGAGACGTTCCGTTCCTCTTCCCGCCATTTCAGTCAGTTTCAAGCCCTTCGGGCGAGGAAATGTGCCGTGAGGTTCCTAATAAGGGGGAAACCACCAAGTTAACTTGGTGAGAACATGGCTCAAGAGAGAAAAGAGATAAGTGAAGCCAAGTTGACCCTATACGCCATAATGGCCGCTGTGGCCTACGTAGTGACGGACCTGGCTATAATGGCCCAGACTGGCTTTAATATAATGTAATTTTTTTTTAAAAAAGAAGTTTTATAATTTTCTGTTTTTGGAAACCCTCAACCTTGTTTAGTTCCTGAAATTTCACACGATAACTTACTTGACCTTGATGGCAACCAGTACACTGATGGACACCACTATAACGAAAGAAATCACTTTGTATAAGAACAAATCCTCTTGAGTCATAGGACCTATCAGCGTGTCCGCGTATACCTCCCCTGAGGTTGTATTACTAATGTTAGGGCTGGAGGAATTAGTCCCAGTCCTCTCGGTTGAATTACCATTAAGGTTAAGTTCCCTCTTGAAGGTCACGTTGAGCTTAGAATCTTTGGGTATGGATACTAACCTGGGGTAGCTAACGTTTAGCCCCGACATGGGGATAGAGACGTCGTAAACCCCTGGATAAAGGCGTATCACCATAGGGTTGGACGTGATGTTAATTGCACTGCCGTTAAGAAACATAGTCCAAGTACTGTTATACCCTGAGGAGTAGATGACCAGAGGGAACTGTTGTTCGGTGAAAAGCACTATTAACACCACCGAAGCGTTCTCTGATATTCCGTTAAGGTCGTAAGACGTATAGCTCGGCAGTACTTCCAGTGTGGACGGATTGAGTTTAGCGAAGGGAAAAATCTCCTTCACGGTGTAGTTATAATACAACGGAGGATAGATCCTTAAACTATAATTACCTAAAGGTAAACTGAGATTCAGTATGGAAGAATTTGAAGTGTAATTGAATTTTCCAACGTCAGCTCCCCAACTTACTCCCCTGGGTAACCCTTCACTTATCACGAGTACCCTGAATGAAAGCGGGAAAATGCCGATCGACACCGTGGACTGATTGGGAAGTATGGTTCCAGAGTAATTGGAGTACCCAGGTGGCGAAATTACCTCAAACTGATACTCCGACAAGGGTAATTGGAGGGTGACCTCGGGAGAAGTTTCCCTAATCCATAGTTCACCAAGCCTCAAAGTCCAGTTTCCCGAAATCCCAGTCAGGGTTAAGGTTGTTATGAACGAAGAAACATAAGGGAATTGGTAGACCTCAACCCCCTTCTCGCTTCCTGTCACTACGTAAATCCCATGATCACTCCAGCTAGAACCTTCCAACTGGCCTTGGACAGTATAGCTTCCTATTACCTTTCCAGTATAGAGGTTGAGTTCATACATCTCGCCGGTTAAGTTTGAGAAAAGGTATCCTACACCATCGGTGTAGTTTAAGACCAGGGAGGGAGTAAAGTTGGAGTCGAGGTAGGTTAAGTTACTGGAGATTACCGCTTCCTTGGAAGGGCCCAAGATCCAGATTGAGGAATAGGGTGCTGGTAACAGAAGGGTGCCCTGAAAAGAGAGATTTAGCACGAAAGTCGAATTTCGAGAATATATTACGAAACTGCTGGGTTGTGTACCTAGGGCGTAAATATTACCATCGTAAAACTGAACGTCCTTTATATAGGAGAAATATTGTGACAAGGGCAATATCCTCGTGATATTCCCCAGGAGGAGAGCATATGGACCCTGGTCCGAGTTGATTCCTAGAAGCACGTTATAGCCTTGCTGTCGGATGATAGAGATATACCCTCCGTTAAAAGGACCATAGGAAGCTATCAGGGAGGGAGCTATTACCACGCCGTTGAAAGTCACTAACTGATAAAGCTGAAGATAAAGGTTCCTCCCCTGATAATACCATAGGAGTAGGTCGGTTGACTGCGTTGAGGAGTTGAAGGACAACGCTCCCGCAGAGGACGACCAGCCCGTAGTCAACTCAATTGATAAGGTCTGGGTGCTGGACTTGCCCTGATAATATGTCAGGTAAATGAGACCGGACCTGTTAAGTACTACTGCAACATAATTACCTTGATCGAAAGCATATATCGGGGAACCAAGAACATTTATCTCGGACTTTAAGGAGAAGTCTGACCCAATAACCGCGATTGAGGTTCTTGAGGTTCCATTAACTACGTATGATAACCCTATCAGCAACGAATTCTCCCCCTGTGATACGAATGAGACTTCTCCGGAACCTAGATTGATACACTGAGCTGTTCCTAGATCATAAATAACCAAATCGGCCTTGGAATACCCCACCAATATGAGAGAATGGGTAGAAGGCCAATAAAAGGTACATTTGAGCGTATCTAGGGGAATTCCACTAATTTGATACTCGGACTGCGCATGAAACACCAGGGAGCTTAAAAGGGGTAAGAGAGAAAGTGAAAGAAGAATAGCCAGCAGTAACCCTTTCAGCCTCATTATCGTAAGGCTATACTTCGCGTGATAATTAACGTTTTCCCAATAGGTCCTTAACAGCAAAGCATTGCTTCAGTAACCCACATCGCATGGCGCAACCTCCTGGACAACGGCTAACATCGACTCGACTGGAACGTTATTCCAGGACTTTGAGCCCACAAAAGTTGTACTTAATTCTAATTCGATTATATGTTTTCCTGATAAAATGAATGACAAACCTCGCCTCTTCTAGGGGCGGGGTAAAGGTCATTAAGCCCAAAACTACTACTTCTAACAACAGTTTAGTGACTTCCCCTTTATTACCGCCCCTTTTCAAGGAAAATCTAATAACTGCTATTCTAAGATGCCTTCTTCTGGTCAACTTCCTGGGGATGAGGAGCGGGAGCCGACCTCTCCCGCGATGCCCGGTATACCCAAAATGACCTCCTTGAAAATAAGTCATGACAGCAGTTATGGGACTTTAACGTAACTTAAAGATTTTCATCAGCCCCGGCAGTCCACCTAAATGACGTTCAACGGACCTGAGGAACGCCTCCACGCTCCTCAGGTTCAGCTCCCCCACCAGCTCCCTGACGACGTTGTTGATGGTGAAGATCGTGAGGTAGCCCTGAAGCCTCTCCCTCCTCCAGAATGAGGAGTCC
>JAFMDM010000135.1 GCA_017857195.1 Methanobacteriota archaeon | reverse complement strand
TAATGAATACGCCGTTCTCATTAGCCATAATGAATACACCATTACATTCACCATTGATGAACTCCAGGCAAACCTCATACACGCCATGTTTTGCGTTATTAAGTAATTGGTTTACATTAACGTCATCTTGAAGGAAGAAGGCTATCTTCCCGCTTAAAGGGTCTCTAACATCATAGCCAAACTCTTCATCAAGAACTTCCCTTAAGGCTCTTGGATTCTCGAAATCGTCAAAATCGATTAATACTTCCTTTTCTTTATGTTTTACTCGTATTCCAGTGACTTCAACACATACAGTAAACGATAGATCTGTATCCCCAATCCTAACATCTGTACAGTTTTGAGGAAGATTTTTATTTACAGATTCATGTATAGATATAGCCGATCCCCTCTTCTGATTTTTTATGACGAGACGGAAAAAACAGATTAACTTATGAAGAAAGTAGGCCTAGTTCTTTTGCCAAATGCTTCACCGCTATTTTTACTGCATCAGATTCCGAAACGTCATAATATTCGGCTATCTTCCTTATTATCATCTTATCCTCTTCCTTTAGCCTAACGAATGCTATAGTTCTAGTGGACATTTTGCTATCATTACTATACTTTAACTGTTAAATAGTTTTAAATTCATTCGTAGGTATTTTGCGGTATTATTTTGATGTGGTAATACTGTATATAGAGATAGAGTATAGATAGAGAGAAATCCATACGGATAGATAGATGGATTTCTGTCGTAGTAAACATTATTCATCTGTGAATCATGTATGAGTAAACAGTTATTCATAGGCGAGTCTTGCCTTTCGCTAACGCTTTTTCTAACTCCTTCCTATGATTCCTTAGTAGTATATCGATAATGTCGTCGAAATACTCATCAACTATGTCTCCCAGGTCGGCGTAATCGAATTCGACTTCATCTACCGTATACTCGTGATCCGCGTCGTAGTCATCACACACAACGCTCTTTTCCTGGTCGTCATAGTAACACAACTCTTCCAACTCGCGATAATGTATGCGAACCGGTACTATCATAGTTCCCTCACCACGCCTCACTAACTTCTAACCCCCCGACATGTAACCAAAACTTAATTGTGAAAATTAGTTTATTGTCTTCATAGACCTTCACTAACACATGGTGCTCATCAATCACCATGTACTTGTAACTATCGTAAGTCCTAATCCTAGAGTTCAGTGCATTCTCTATTAACTGTTCAATATAATCCCAATCAGTCTTCATTAAGTTCATAGTTCCCTCACCAATATGTTACCGCTCTTGTTTGCGTGGATTCTGTCAATTATTTCCTTAATTTTGTAATCAGTCTGCACGAACGCGTTTTCCAATATCGTTAAGTAGTGAAACGCCTCATCTCTGTCTTGAGGCTTTAGCATTTCGAAAGCCTTAGCGAAATACTCAACTTCCTCAGCCCCGAACTCCTCAGACGCCTCAGTGTCGTAGTTCACAGACCAGTCATACCACGCCCTTAGGATTTCTAGGGCGTGAGGAGTTAGATAAAAAATACTTCCTTTATTATGTTTATATTATAGAGAAGGGTTATGGCGGTCAGAGAAGGGATAATTACGTTGGTTCTTTAGATAAGGTAATCGAATTTTATGTTAGTGGGGGATATCCCCCCACAACGCCGCGGCCGGGATTTGAACCCGGGTCAGGGGCTCGACAGGCCCCCATCCTATCGGCGAAGTTTCTAGACCGGGCTAGACTACCGCGGCATCTTCAATAAGGTAAAACCTCCTATAAATTTTTCGTCATGCCTCCACAATCTTAAGAAGGTCCTCGTGGTCCAGCTTATAGACGCTGAAGTAGTTGTCGGACACCCTTCTAAGGTCATTGTTATCACCTCTTATCATTACACTTATGAGCGTTGACTTGGCGTCCTTCAGTGACCTCCTCACAGCGGTCTCCGCTATTTTGTCCTCTCCGTCAGTTAGAAGTATAATTTCACTTACCCCCTTTACAGGCCCCTCCCTTATGTCCTCGCAGGCGCTTAGGACGGACCTGCTTATGTCTGTGCCTCCTCCCCCCCTTATCTTTCCTATGTACTCTATCATCTTTATGACGTCCTTGCTCTTGGCGCTCTTCATTACCTTTATCAGAGGATAGGGTATGTTGTCGAAGAACCTCATGTAGAAATCCCTATTCTCCCTTCGAGCTCTACTGTATAACGCCAAGGCGACCGCCTTGGCCCATAGTATCTTTTCACCGTCCATGCTTCCCGACTTGTCAAGGAGTAAGTAAAGCGGTCCTAGGCTTTCCCTTATTTGCTTCTCGTAAAGTAAGGTCTCCGCCTCAGCCAACTTCAGGTAGAATATCTCGTCAGGCATTGACAATTCTGATGGTACTATCCTCTCCAGGTCCGAACCCTTTTCATAACCGTAAAGTTCCCCCTTTGAGTACCTAGTGCTCACCTTTCTGGTGAAGGAACCTAGCTTCTGCATTCCGCTCAAGAACTCCAGTATCTTCTTTATCTCAGTTATTTTAGAGAGCCTCAGCACCTCGTGTATGTCCCCCTCGAAATTCAGCATACTTCCCGTGCCTGCGCCGTTTCCACCAATTATCTTCTGCATGCTCTTCACCATATTGGCGTCCTCCATGGCCTTGGAGAGAGCCTTCTCGTGAACCTGTTTCATGAGCTTCTCCATTGATTCCTGGTTACCCTGTTGTCCGCTCTTCTTATTCCCACCCATCATACCGTTGAGTAACTGTTCAGCGGCCTCCCTCTCCTCCTTGGACTGCGAGGTCTTCTTCACCCTCTCCAGCTCCTCTATGAGGTTCTGCATGTAGCTTATGGAGAGGGCCATGCTCACGGCGGAGTTGGCAACTGAGTAGTTCCTATTGGTAATAACTGCGTCAGAGGAAAGAGTCATCTCGAGGAACTTGTAGAGCAGTTTCCCTTCCTGTGGTACCTCCTCCTCAGGCCTCATTAGTGGTAGGGGGAGGTAGTGGCTATAGTATGAATCGACAAGGAAGTTGGGGTCAACTGGCACGTCCTTACCCATTAGCTTCTTCAATGTGTGTGATATCCTTTCCCCTCTGTACTTGACTATGGGGTCCTCGTAATCCACTCCTCTCAGGTAACCATCGCTCATGGGTATATCCCCAGCTTCCTGGCTACCCTCTCCAGGAGCCTGTCTATTTCCGCCACCACCTGGTTGGAGAACTCCTCCACCTTCGGGTCACCCCCTTCCCTTCCCAGGGAGATCACCCTTTCTCTGGTGGCCTTTAGGCTCCTGATCAGTTCAACTAACCTGGGGTCGGAGTCGTTGGATGTGTCCACGTACTTGCTCGCCTCCTTTATGTTGGTGTATATCTCGTTAAGCTCCTTCATGTACTTGATTGGCGTCTTCAGTTCCTCCGCTAGGAGAGCTGCCACCTTCTCGAAGTCGTCTATCTCTCTTGGTGCAACGTACTTCAGCACCACCAGGTCCTCCTCTGTGGCCTTCAGCCTACCGTTCAGGATGGAGTGAGCTGAGACCACCTTCAGTGTCTTTCCTTTCCTTCTGTCGCTCATATGTATTCCCTTCTCCTCCAGCATCAAGAAGAGCTTCAGTAACTTGTTCTTAACAGGACCGATATCCACGTCCGGTATCATGGAATACATTCTATCCAAGTCCTCTGTGGTAAGGATGGGTTCCGGCACCTTCCACTTATCTGAGAACTCAAGTTCCCAACTTGAGTCCAGGAGTTGTTTCCACACCTCCTCCCCCACAGGCTTCGCGTAGTGTCTGAGTAGGAGCCTATCGTACAGCGCCTCCAGCTCAGGTTCGTCGGGAACTCTATTGCTAGCTCCAATCAAAGTCCTCAGGGGGACCTTTATTGTATTATAACCGTCATATATTACCCTCTCGTTCAATAGGGTGAGAAGGGAGTTAAGGATAGCCGAATTTGCGTTAAATATCTCGTCAAGGAAAGCTATTTCGCTCTCCGGGAGTTTATCCTTAGTTATCCTTCTGTAGACTCCCTGCCTCAGCATGTTTACGTCCAACGCCCCGAAAAGTTCAGCGGGTTCAGTGTATTTGGTCAGAAGGTATGAGAAGAATTTGGCCTTTAACAGTTCCGCAGCTCTTCGGGCTATGGCCGACTTAGCTGTTCCAGGTTCTCCAACCAAAACCACGTGCTCCTTTGATATCAGTGCGAGAGTTACCACCTTGGCTTCTTCGTCTCTACTTATGAATGGGGTATACAGTATTTCCATGAACTTTCTGGGCAATGACAGTAATCTGTCACCATCCGTGGCCCTCATAGGAGTAAATATGGTTTCGTAGCTTATAAAGTCCAAATCAAAACGCCTTAACCCGGTTATGCGTACTCATATCGAGGATAGTTAGTGAACTACCCCGCCCTCACGGACGGGGCATCTCCACCTCGCGATGGAGAT
>JAFMDM010000134.1 GCA_017857195.1 Methanobacteriota archaeon | reverse complement strand
TAATGTAATTGTGGCGAGTTAACAGATCTAGACAGATAGGCGTCTGTTAATTTATCTAATCCGTGCCGACACTCTCAGTGTACTTTAACAGATTATCTCAGGTACATTGGAGATAGGGACGGATGCGAGTATCATATGTGACATAGGAACGCGGCTACTGGCAAAACTTCAGTGTAGGAGTCTCTCATCCTCTCTACTACTCCATGTCAGAGTTAGCCCTTAATCAGAATATCTCTGGAAGAAGTCTACATTGAATACTTTTGATAGAATTTCTCCAGGGCTGTCAATAGATTTTCCCTTACCTTGGATGGCGGATACTGGTTGGAGATCGACTCCTCGGCCAGAGAGACCCCTAACAACGACGCCTCTTTCCTTACCCTGTCAGGATTTAAGGCCAGGACCGACTTCAGCAGCCATAATCTCCTAGGTTTGAATCCCTCCAGGTAAGCCCCATAAGGAAAGAGGAAATGTTCAACAATTACCCCTATCCTTCCCCTCTGACTGGTGGGAGTTGACAATGACTCAGCAGGACTCCCGAACTCCTTCCTCTCAATTTCCACCGCCCAACCTCCATCAATTTCCGCGGTGAAGAACCCCTTTCTAATCGCGTGAAGACATATCAGGTCCTCACTATGAAATCCTCTCAACGAGTAACCTGGTACCCTGAAGTCCCTGTAAACTTGTTTCTTAAAGGAACTGTTCTCATAGGTCAAAGCTATAGTTTTCATAACTCCTCCCCTAGGAAGATATGCGTTTTTTCTTCTGTCATTAGGTATACCAAAGATGGTCAAATATCCACTATAATCACGAAACTGGTCGGAGTACTGTGAGTAAATCATGTTTTTGATAAATCTCTTGACCATATTATCCTTAACTCTAACACTGAGGTCTGAGGTCTTCTTTTTTACCCTTCCTCTGAACGCTCCTCCCTCTGGATATTTCTCATGAAACTTCAGGTGATCCTTCACCCAATTCACGTCAGGAATCTCATCGTCGTCAGTTGTTAGAAGGACGTCTGCGCTTGAGCTCTGAAAAATAATATTCATGGCCTCATCTATCTTTCCCTTCTCCTGCTCAATAACTCTAATGTTGAGCCTATCCTGAAAGGACTTCACAGCTTCCGCGGTCCTGTCTCCTGGGGTAGGCTTGTAAACTATGAGCACGCTGAAGTCTCTGTAACTTTGCTCAGTTAGGGCCTTCAAAGTGTAGATAATTGTTTTCCCGTCGTTACAACAGGTCGGTATAGCAACCTCTACATCAGTCATTGAGAGAAAGTCATAAGAGAGTTTTTAAAATTTTAGAACCTTAACCTAGATTATGTTTGAGTTACTTCCTAGTGTCTAAGTAGGGAATGATATTCGATGGAATTTATTTGAGGGATAGTGAAGATTGTTTCAGTTCACGACGCCTGGATCAAGATAATTGCGATCTTTCTGATGGAGAAAACTATATAACATATAAAAACATGCCTTTTCTACACCTCCATTAGTTTGTGGACGCAGATTTTTAATTAATCACCTTGAGGGACTTAGCTAGGGGGGAAGTGAGGTCACAATCCCTTCCAAACAATTTGGAACTTGAGAAATAAGCTCCACCATCAAGGCACGGTTCAACAAAAATTAGTCCATTAACACACCATCCTTGAACTTTCTAAAGTCGTTCACCTCAAACTTGATCTTATCGCCAACATCGTAGTTATTCCGGGACACCAAGGTTAGCCTATGCCCCTCATGGTCACAGAGGAGGTATCTGGAATCACCTACTGCCTCCACGGACTCCACCACACACTCCATTCTTCCCTCGTTCACCGCGGCCCACTCTGGCCTGAAGCCAACCTCCACTCCTTCCTCTCCTAACACCTTTCCAGGTAAGAAGTTCATTGGGAAGTCCCCTATGAATTCAGCCACCCATTTAGTTCGGGGATAGTCATAAAGCTCCTTGGGCTTTCCGACCTGCTCGAACTTGCCAGCATGAAGCACGGCCACCCTATCAGCTAGACTCATTGCCTCCTTTTGGTCGTGGGTTACGTATATGAAAGTACCTCTGAGCTCCTTCTGGATCCTCTTGAGCTCCCCCCTGGCCACCGTCCTCATCCTGGCGTCGAGGTTGGAGAGCGGTTCGTCTAGTAGGTAATAGGACGGATTTCTCACAATGGCCCTGGCCAGGGCAACACGTTGCTGCTGTCCTCCGCTTATGACTGTTACTCTCTTATCCAATATCTCCCCTATTCCTAGGAGGGCTGCCACCCGCTCAACATTCTCCTCTATCTCCTTCTTGGGCGTCCTCCTCATCTTGAGGGGGAAGGCTATGTTGTCCCTAACTGACATGTTCGGGTAAAGGGCATAATTCTGAAACACCATTGCCACGTTCCTCCTCTCTGGAGGTTGGTAAGTGATGTCCTGTCCGTCCACAATCATTTTCCCTGAGTCCGGCCTCTCAATTCCAGCCATCACCTTGAGTAGAGTGGATTTCCCCTCACCGCTGGGCCCCAATATGACGAAGAACTCGCCGCTCTCTATCTTCTCTGAGATACCATCAAGCACCCTTTTGGTCCCGTAATACTTCCTTATTTCAACCAGCTCAACTGTCATCCCTTTATCCCCCCTGAAAGATATTCGCCCTTTAGGTACTTCTGTAGGGCGAAGGTGAGAACTATTACAGGTAAGGTGAAAACCAATGAGAACGCCACTCCCGCCAACAAATTCCCTCTAGTGACGTCGGTATATATTGTTACAGGTAAAGTTGAGTGGTAAGGTAGGAGTAGGATCGCGTAGGTAAATTCGTCCCACGAGAACATCCACGAGATCAAGAATGCCGCCGCCATCCCAGGACCCGTCAGGGGTATTAGGACCGAGCTGAGACGGTGTAAAAGGTCCGCTCCGTCCACCCTCGCCTGATTCTCTAGGTCCCTTGGTATGGAGGAAAACGTACCCTGAAGAATGAACGTGGCCAAGGGTAAGGTGACCAGGGTCTGAGCCAAGGAGAGTCCCTGTACCGTCTCAAACATGTGGAGCTTCACGAATTCGACGGCAATGGGTATTCCCACCACTATTGCTGGCATCATGTTGGTCACAAGGAGTAAGGTCAGGACGGGATAGGCAATGGACCTTGGTAGCCTACTTAATCCATATCCCGCAGGCACGGCTAGGGCAAGTGTTATAACCCCCACCAAGGTGGCCGTCTCCAAGCTCCTCACAAAAGGATCCACAAACGAGGATCCCTGTAGGGCGCTCTCGAGGTTGTTTAGGGTGAGCTGAATCGGCAATAAGGAGGGAAACTTGGCAAACAGTGTGTACCTCGGAGAATTAAACGCGAGCAGGACAAGGATGTAGAGAGGAAACAGGAAGTACACCACCGCGAACGCCGCGCCGAGGTAACTCCATTTCATCTCGAACCACCTGTGAGCTTAAGTACAACTCCGATGAACACGAGGATGAATCCCAACAAAACTGTCGCCGCAGCCAACGCTAAACCCACTTCAGGGAAAGTGGTGGTGTAGAGGTTATAGACTAAAGTGGTGAGGAGTAGTGGGTGATCCCCAACCAGGATAAGTGGAAGGGCAAATATGTTGAACTCCTGCACACCCCTAAGTATGAGGGCAACCCCTATAAAGCTCCTGAGGTTTGGAAGAGTGACATGTATAAACCTGTTCACTGGTCCGGCACCGTCAATGGCTGCTGAGAAGTAGAGCTCCCTGGGAATTGAGGTCATTCCAGCCAACAAAATTAGGGAAATTATTGGGGTATTCTTCCAGCTGTCCGCGAGCATGACCACAAGTAGGGAAATGATGGAGTTACTGTACCAGTTCAACTGAGTGCCTAAGAGTCCGTGTATAACCGTGTTTGCGTATCCCCCCCGAGCTCTGGAATATGAAACTGAACGTCACCGCAGCTACCACAGTGGCTATCCCCATTGGTATTATGCTTATGGTCGAGACGGCTCTCTTTCCAATGAACTCCCTGGCCAGAACTGATGCAACAACGAAGCCCAAGGCCAATTGAATCAGGAGGGCTCCGACCGTCACTCCCACAGTGTCAAGGATAGCCCCTCCCAGGTTGAAATAGGTTAATTGTTCATAGTTCCCAAGACTGAATCCGCCATGCGACTGAAAACTCAGGTAAACCGCATACACGGTGGGAAAAAACACGAATGCCATCACATATCCCAATGCTGGGATAACGAAAAGAAAGGTGGTTAGGTTAGTCCTACCACTCATTTGGATCAGCCGTATAGTGGGCCGAATTGTCCTTGCTCATACTCTTGGGCCACTGTGGAGTTGTAGTTCTTGAGAAGGTAGTTGTACATCTCCTGATTGGCGTTACTTAGCATCTGAGGTATCTGACTATAGGGGGCGTGGTTCACTATGATGTTGTCGAAGAGCTGGTCGGCTATTTGACCCCACACCGTTATCCAGGGAACAGGTTCCCTGAAGAACGCGGTACTCATGGCCTCCTCCTCTACGTGGTAGAGTGGACTTATGTTACTTGGTAGGTTGGAATAGGCCTCTTGGTTCACAGCTGGCCA
>JAFMDM010000133.1 GCA_017857195.1 Methanobacteriota archaeon | reverse complement strand
ATTGGAGGCGGCCAAGTCGTCATTGGGAATAGACGGTGAGGGAAGGATGGTAATTATAGGAGACCAGCTTGAAATAGACGTCCAGATGGGTAAACAGATGGGGATAGACACCATATTGGTTCTCACAGGTATAACGAAAGAGGAGGAAGTGGGCCGATCATCAATAAGGCCAGACTTGATTGTAAGTGACTTGCGTCAACTGTACGACTCTTTTTATTCATCAAGATAGGCCTGCTGAGAACAGTTTCTCGCTTAGGAAGTTTTGGCAGGTCGGGTCGTTGATCCTAGGACGAGTCCAGTGTTTCGATAGTATGAGCACAAACCTACGAATTTTTCTTCTAATCAACCAGAATGACTCACAAGGGATGAATAACGCTACACAAGGGGGACGCCCTAACTCTATGATTCGTAGCTCGATGTTAACACTATCAACATACTCGACCAGTCAGTAGAAAAAGCTTTAAAGCAGGGATGAGGAGATGGCACTCAGCGGGGTAGGGTAGCCTGGTTAGCCCGCGGGGCTCATAGCCCATTGGCGAGAGACCCCGAGGTCCCTGGTTCAAATCCAGGCCCCGCTATCATATGATGAGGCTTTTATGACGGAGTGATGACGTTAGCGGGCAGCCACTGAGATTTGGAAAGTTTTATGTTTAAGACAATTCTTAGTGCACGGGGTAGGTTCCCCGCGGGAGTGGGTGGGGGAATATTGAATCGAGCAACACTTCCCGTGGGGGGAAGTAAGGAATGGAGGTGATAGACAGTACCTAACAAGAAGAGAAGAAAGGACCTTGTTGCCATATTCGAAGATCTCTTGGACAGAGCCAGGGATTTGGCCTTCAAGGACAGGGCACAGTTCAGTGATACAGTCAACAAGATAATGGAAATAGGGATAAGAATAGTGGAATCCGACATGTCTGCCACAGTGGACCAATGGTTCCGTAGGGCAATCCTCATGAGGGACCTCAAGAGCTTGGGATTTTCAATGGTTCCCCTAGAGACAATAATGGGATCCGTGAATAACGGTAATGATATAAGATCACTGGGAATGAAAACCGGAGGCTTCCTGGCAGCAAGAGGTCACGATTTATCAATTTTAGCCGAGTTAGTACAACTTATGGTGGCTGGCTCAGTGGTCAATCTCACCCAAAACGGAAAAGAGTTAGGACTAACGGTTCTAATGCCCACGGGGTCAACGGTTAATCTCATGGAGTTCACATGCAATTTCATAGATGGATACCTAGGTTCTTACGGTTACACCAAGGTGGACGAGAAGAGAACAACAAGCGACTTCGTTAGTTTAAAATACGCTAAGTCCTAAACTTTTTGGTGCCAAGGCGAAAGAGGGAGATAAAGAGGGAAAGGTGCAATACGTGGATAGATTGCGACATATACGAAAGAGTGAAGAAACTGTCGGATAGAAAGGGAAGCAGTGTCTATAATTACCTTAATGAGATGGTGGAGACTTCAACCGAACTGGAGGAGAGGGGTTTCTCGACATCAACCGCCGGTGGAATATTCTTTGGATGGAATATACTAAGAACAGCTGGCCTCGTACTCTCCCCAGCGTCAGGAGGAACATCGGAGGACTGGAAGAAGGCCGGAGTTAGGTTGGGGACACTGCTGAAACATCAGGGGGCTACCCTGGACAGTATAATGAATATTTTTGCTATGATACTTGAATGCGTAGGACATGTGGAGAGGCAGGATAGAAGACTAATTGTGGGAGGGTTGAGGATCAACGACGACATGGTCAAGATGATGGTGGAAATGATAGGCGCGGCAGCGTCCTCCGCGGGGGTCGGGGTGGAAGTGAAATTTGAGAACGGCCTCATATTGCTGAGTTTAACAGGGAGCTAGATGCGGTTCGTGGGAGTTGACCCTGGGACTCTAACGTACGCCGTGGCCACGGTGGACGAGCTAGGGAACCTAATACGATATTTTGAGATACCCACAGATCTAGTTGAGAAGGACGTCTCGAAGTTAATTAAATCCATTGAAAACGAGAGACCTTCACTCATAGCTCTCCCCTCTGGACACGGCCTACCAATACTCTCATCCAAGTACATTGACGACACTGCCATATCTCTCATGGCATTGGCTGAACCATGGGGTGCGGGCCCTCTAAGGACGTTCCTCAGGGCATCAGCGAGGCTACCTGGGGTTACGGTACCTGGGGTGGTTGAACTGGACTCCGTGCCAGAGGAAAGAAAAGTCAACAGGATCGATATGGGTACGGCCGACAAGGTGGCCTCGGCTTTCTTCTATAGGACCATGTTTGACTCATTCGTCCTCTTGGAAGTGGGGTTCAGCTTCGCCTCCCTTATTGTAGTAAAGGATGGTTTAGTAATTGACGGATATGGAGGGACAATTGTTCCCGGTCCATCCTCTCCTGGAGCGTTGGATGGAGAAGTGGTCTACCTCATCTGCAGATTCTCAAAGGTCACGAAGGCCACAATATATGAAGGTGGAAGTGGGGACTTAACCGTAGCCACTGCGTTGGCCGAGCATTATTCGAGGAAGCTGGATGCTCCAATTATCGTTTCTGGTAGAAGGAAGTGGGATGTCCCCGTTGGTGAGAAAATGGAATTTAAGTTCAAGGAGTCGGCCGTAGGTTCTGCACTCATAGCAAATGCCTTGGGGGGAGGAGTAATGAGGAAGTACGTAGAAATGCTCAAAAGTTCTGGAACCCCGCTCTCTCACGTGAGGCTCAAGGGATGGGAAGAAGTTACTTCCTCGATAGGGACCTCTTGGTCTCGAAGGACGACTCGATTTACGTAGTTATAGGTAACGCTCATCCTATGGGCTACGCTCTGGCTTACCTCAAATACGTTAGAGGGAGAGGACCTTGGAGGGGTTATAAAAGGACTCTGAGGAAGTACGGGGTGAGGAACCTCCTCTCTTCTCCGCAGAGGATGGAATTTGAACCCTGTTATGACGTTTCCTTCCCGTTCCTCCCCGTCAGCCAGGTGAAGCGTCACCTTCTTCCGGAGGAGGGACTGGAGGAGCTCTTAAGGAAGCCCGCAGGCCCACAGGGCGAAGCTCTCATGACCTTAGTCTCAACCTTAGGCGCCATGGGGCTAGGAGTAACTGGCTCCATGCTCAGCGGAACCTTCCATAGTAGGTCAGACGTTGACCTGTTGGTTTATGGATGTCGGAGGTCCATGGAAGTGATGGAAGATTTCAAGGGATTTCAAGAGGACCTCAGTTGGGTAGAGAAGGCGTCCAGAACCTATGGGCTGTCCATTGAAGAGGCCAGGTCACTCTACGATGTGAGGAGGAGAGGAAGAATAGGCGGAGTAGGATATTCAGTGAACTTCGTTGACGATCGTCCCAAGAGATATTGCTTCAAGGTATGTCGTAGAGTTGGGGAACAGGAGATCTGGGCCACATTGAGGGGGAACTGCGAGGCCTTATTCTACCCTGCGGAGGTTAATATGGAACAGGCTGAAGTCGTGAGGGGTCCCTCCCTTATCCCAACAAAGGTGATCAGCTATGAGAGCGTGTACTCTCCTCTCCTCTTTATAGAGGAAAAGCTCAGAATAAGGGGAATGCTCATGGACTGTGAGGGTGAGCTACAACTTCTTGTGGGGGACAGGGAGGTGCCGGGGTACGTTAAAAAAATGTGAAAGGATGGGGGCCCTCATGTCTGCCTCAACCATAGTTGAGTCGTCCGTATGGAAGCCAGGCAATACGACACCTACACAGAGAGCTCATAACGTATCATTCACGGATCTGTTATCCAGTGCCGCCATCACCAGGAAGTTCTACGTGATGTCATGCGAAGGTAGAAGGCCGACCTTCCAGAACCTCAGATTGGCAGTGCTGGAGACCAAGTCCTTGGGCCTGGACTACGCAATATTTGGGACAGCCATGACCCTTATGCCATTATCCAGTGCCAAGATTGAGGGGATTGAAGACTTGGATAAGGCCACGGAATTGTTGAAAACAATGGGTGATGATGAGACCTATCAATTCATAGGAGCCTTAAGGGAGGTCAGTCCGTCTTACTTAGGCACCATGAAGAGATGGGACTATAGGGGATATGCTGGTGGGACGTGGGACCTGTTGATAGCGTCAGCAAACTTTGACTCCGTCTGTAGAAACATGGTAAACGGCTACAAATATACTAAACTAGCCTACAGAGAGATAGAGAGGGCTAAGGACTTAGCAGAGGGGATACTCATGGGCTTTCTCAAGGTGCTTTCTGAGGTTCCTGACGGACTCATATTGAGGAGACATGGAGCAAGGGCTGCGCTTTGGGCCTCAGAAACTGCCAGAAAAATTCTACGGTCAATGGATGGGAATGCCTTAAACGATTTCAACAATATCCTTTTACAGAGGAGGTGGAACCCAGGATCGACTGCAGACATTGTTGCCAGTGCCGTATACCTATACCTGGTGGAAAAATGAGGCTGGCCATAATAGCAGGCGGATGGTGTGATTTACAAATAATAGAGAAATTGAGCGTCCTGCAGGTAGATGGATTCATAGGGTTGGGAGACTTCGAGTGCCCAAATCTTCTTTCCAACTACCTTGGACTGCTGGGGGAAAAG
>JAFMDM010000132.1 GCA_017857195.1 Methanobacteriota archaeon | reverse complement strand
AATGGGTAGTCCTATCCCTCTCATTTTGTCCAACACCTGTTCAGGTGTCCTATATACGCCCAGGAAGGTCTTCCCCACTGGTTTCTCCATCATCCTCTCCCCATCCTCCACGGTAACTGTGAGGCCCTTTTGGACACCGCTGTAGAACTCAAATCTGTTGAACCATTTGTTGGGTCTCACCAAGGTCACAGTACCCTCCTTAATTCTATCACACACTGTTCTCACCATAACCATCCTCCCGTCTATTTGTCTGACCTCCAAGGGAAGGGCGTCCATTCTAAGGACCGCCATCAGTAGGCACAACCTTGCATCGTATGTGGGAAAAACGTCACAGTCGGGACCGCAGATTAGGTCATACTTGGCGTTCCTAGAGGACCTGGGCAAGGCGTAATCAACCTTTCCGATCGGCTCCTCAGGCAATATCCAGGAGAGAACGCTGGCCTTGGGAGGTCTCTCAATAAGCACCCTCAACTCAGGGGCCACCTTAACCTTCTGTCCTTCCTCCTCTACGCTCGGTACACCGTGAAATAGGACGGCAGCGGGGGTCCCGTTCTCCCTCAGGGCCCCGGCAACCTCCATTGCGTCCCCCATCCAGGGGTAGGTGTAGATCCACACCCTCTTAAACTTCCTCCCTGCAATGTAGGCATTTAGGAGATTCTCTTCATCAGAAATTATTAATCCCTCTTCACCCTTGGGCATGAAGAACCCAGTATACTTGGTGAACTTGACCCCCTTAATTGCCTCCAGTATTCCGTCCACTACGTGAGAGGGGACTATCCCCAACGTCACTACCTTAACTGCCGATCCAGTTGGCCACTTCTCCAGCGAGCTCATCCACCTCCTCTGGGTAATCCTCCTCCCGCTCACCGTAGTTAAATAATGAATCGTTAAACGGAATCATTGTGCAGATCTCAGCTCCCACCTCTCCGCAGACCTCCCTCATTTTCCTCATGGTGATGGCCTCTTGGTCCGGAATTGGGGGAACCATGTTGACCACAAGACCGACATGTTTGAATGGAATGAACTCTGGATCCTCCTGCATGTAACGGGCGTACCTGACCACCGCGTCCATACCGAAGGGAGTGGGGTCCGAGATGAATAGAAATGAATTTGGAGTATCCAAGGTGAGGGAGAATGCCTTAAACTCCAAGCTCCACACCGGATCTGATGGAAGGACGTTTGGCGGGTTGTCCACCAGAAAAAGTTCGAAATTTTCCTTAAGTATCTCTCTGTAGGTCTCAGTTACATTCTCTAACATTTTTGGATTTTCAGCGACTTTATTTACACTATTTCTGAACGTATGCGCCACCGGATAGAACCTGACCACGCCGAGAACACCATTAACAATCTTTAAAGAGTTGAAACAATCTCTCTTCCCCTCTAGGGTGCAATTCAATAGTCCCTCCTCGTTGGACACCCCCAAGATCTTGGACGCCCACCCTATGATGTCTCTGTCCACAATGAGGATCCTGTGCCCCAAGCGGGCAAGTCTCCTACCCAACACAAGCGCTATGGTTGTCTTTCCCACTCCCCCCTTTATTCCGCCCAGGAGGATTCTCATATAGAATACATGTTTTTCAGACTTAATAGGCTTCCGTAGGAATAATATCTATAGAACCCTTTTTCCCTCACTTCAGTGTTACTTAATTTTTCTCTAAAAAGACCTAAAAACGAAACTAAGGGGTGTCCCATTTACGTTCCACATTAAATTAAAAATTTAAATCCACGTCCTCTTCATTATCGTTATGTCCAATGAAATTTTGGGTGAGGCATTACCCTTCGATGAAAAAATAGTTCTGAAGTCCTGGGCCCATAGGAACGTGAGCGAACAGGAATACCTGGAGTATCATAGGAAGTCAGTTGAGAACTTCAAGGAGAGTTGGGAGTCGGTAGCCAAGGAGTTGGAGTGGTTTACACCATGGGAGAAGGTAATGGAGGAGACTCAAAACAAGAATGTGTACAAGTGGTTCGTGGGTGGGACAACTAACATATCTTACCTTTCTTTAGATAGGCATGTAAAGACGTGGAGGAGGCACAAGGTCGCCTATATATGGGAGGGAGAGCCCGTGGACGACCAAGGAAGACCGAAGGAGGTTAGGAAGTACACCTACTACGACCTGTGGAGGGAAGTAAACAGGGTGGCCTACGCTATGAAGACGAAACTTGGATTAAAGAAGGGGGACAGAATAGCGATATACCTCCCCATGATACCCGAGTTACCCATCGTCATGTTAGCGGCGGCGAGGCTAGGTGTGATCTTCACTGTAATATTCAGCGGTTTCACTGCTGAGAACATAGCAAGTAGGGTGAATGACCTCAACGCCACCTTGATATTCACAGCAGATGGAGTCTATAGGAGAGGCAAGATCCTTAAGCTAAAGGAGATTGTAGATCAGTCTCTCAACCTCACTCCATCTGTGAAGAGGGTGATTGTGGTACGTCGTCTGGGAGGAGAGGTACAATTGGGACAGCGCGACGTTTTATTGGAGGAGTTGTTGAGGGACGTCCCCTCCAACGCCTACGTAGAGCCAGAGAGAATGGAGAGTAACGAGACACTTTACGTTCTCTACACCTCCGGGACGACGGGGAAGCCCAAGGGTATGATCCATGATCACGGCGGATATGCGACCTTGCTTCACGCCACCATGAAGTGGGTCTTCGACGCCAGGGACGACGATGTTTACTTCTGTACCGCAGATATAGGGTGGGTCACGGGGCACTCCTACATTGTGTTTGGTCCCCTCATAGAGGGTCTAACGTCAATACTTTACGAGGGTACCCTTGATACCCCCGCACCGGACAGGTGGTGGTCCATAGTGGAGAGATATGGCGTTACCATACTCTACACTTCCCCTACTGGAGTTAGGACGCTCATGAAGTTCGGTGAGGATTACGTAAAGAAGCATGATCTCTCCACTCTAAGGGTAATACATTCGGTGGGAGAACCAATAAACCCATCTGCCTGGAGGTGGTTATTCCAAGTGGTTGGAAACGGGAGAGCTCCCGTTGGTTCGACCTGGTGGATGACCGAGACTGGAGGAATAATGATAAGTCACCTTCCTGGTCTAATGTTGGTTCCCATGAAGCCTGGAACCAACGGCTATCCCCTGCCGGGCGTTGAGGCAGACGTCCTCGATGAGTCTGGGAACCCTGTGAGGCCTGGTGAGAGAGGCTACCTTGTGCTCAAGAACCCATGGCCTGGGATGCCTGCCGCCCCAACGGGGATATGGGGAGATCATGAGAGGTACGTGAAGACCTACTGGTCGAAGTATCCAGGGCTGTTCTATGCCGGAGACTATGCGGTGAAGGACAAGGACGGCTACATATGGGTGGCCGGAAGGGCGGACGAAGTGATGAAGGTCTCGGGCCATAGGATAGGGACTTACGAACTGGAGTCGGTGCTCGTCTCTCACAGGGCCGTATCCGAGGCAGCGGTCATCGGTGTACCTGATCAAGTCAAGGGCGAAGTGCCAATTGCCTACGTTGTGTTGAAGGTCGGTAATCAACCTAGCGAGGAGATGAGAAAGGAGCTAATGGACTGGATAAGGAACAACTACGGTCCCATTGGACTGCCAAAGGCCCTGTTCTTCGTCACGAAGTTGCCTAAGACCAGATCGGGGAAGATAATGAGGAGATTAATAAGGTCGGTCGCCACAAACTCCCCGTTAGGCGATATCACCTCATTGGAGGACGTAGGTTCCGTTGACGAGGTCAAACAGGCCTATGATGAATTCGTGAAGTCAATCAAGTAATCGAAAAACATTAAATCCTTTTTCTATAAAAACACTTATAGATGGACACACTCTGGCACGAGATTAAGACCTCTCATGACGTGGACATAGTTTACTCCATACTCTCAGATCCGGACTTCTTTCTCACAAGAATCATAGAGGTCGAAAACCTTCAGAGGATGGGACAGGACGTTTACTCTGGAAAAGTAACAAGCATGAAGGCAAGAATAACTGTGTACAGGGGAGCTGAAAGCACGACCTTCATATTTTATATGGAACCCACGGGGTTCGCCAGGTTCACTAAGGGTAAAGTAGTTAGGAAGTTCGTTGTAAGAAAGGGGGAGAACTCAATCTTTATAGATTTTGAAAAACAGTTGGCCGTGGACGCGGTGTGGGACGAGGATGCGGCGCTCCTTAAGACCACTTTGGATAGGGCGGTGGAGGAGCTACAGATGAACGGGGATGAGATAATTAGGTTGGAAAGGGTGAAGAGGAAAATATAATACCATTATAATTTCTGAAGGATATAAGTTAAGTTTTGCTGCTTCTTAGCCCAATTGTCCACAACTGTTGTGACAAGACGAAATAAAATTATAAAGAAGTCGACGGGAATTTCATCAATGAAACTGCTTGTTGACGGAAGGGAGATCGATGCAAGGGAGGGAGAGTACCTCCACCAGGCCCTTGAGAGAGCCGGCATCTACGTCCCTCATGTTTGCTTCAATGATTTCCTTGGTCCAGTAAGGACTTGTGACTCCTGTGTTGTTAAGGTTGACGGGAAGTTGGTGAGGAGCTGCTCCACAGTTGTCAAGGAGGGGATGATAGTCAGTGTGACTGAGGCGGA
>JAFMDM010000131.1 GCA_017857195.1 Methanobacteriota archaeon | reverse complement strand
TGGTTACGGTGATCACGTCTCCTACTCTCAGGGGTCTCTTATACTCAGCGTGTGTCTCAACTATTACGAACCACAGCTCATCGTTAACGTTAGGGTAGGGTATTCCGACCTTATCCTTCATGAATCTCTCAATGGTATTGGTGAAGAACCTATAATAGGACGCATAATGTGCTATTCCTTGGGCGTCAGTGTCATATATCCTGACTACGTCCTTGAACACGAACTCTAAGGTCAAGGCCAGTCCACCGTTAGTCCCCTGGGCCAATCAGTACTACAGCTCGACTGTCTAGGACATAAGGTGCCAATCTTCCCCAAATCATGTAAACCTCGTTTGTACCCTCCCTTCCTAAGTAGTCCACCGTGACTGGAGTAGACTCCAAGATGAAGAATCCTGGCTTGGCGGTGACTAGGATATGGTCTTTTACCTGCTCAGATATCACCAGGTTGACTGTAGATTTGATTAACTCTATCTCCAAGGTACCCGTCTTGTCCACAACCCTGTGAAGCATCGAATAGGTTCCCGGAGGAACAACTGCATAAATTCCCTTTGAGTAACCAGAGGAGTAGAGAGTCTCAATCGCCTTAACGATATCTAAGGCTATGTTGCCTGGCACTGTCCAGTCAGTCACCCTCTGTTTAGTGGACCTTTTAGTGGGGGACAAAGGGTGTTCCGTCAAGAGCAAAGAGTCCTCTTTCCTAGCGTAACGTGCTCCTGCACTAACTAATGCGTTTGATGCACTCACGGGATCAGCGTCAAACCTCACCTTAACCGTCTCCGTTAACCTCGGGAGAGGATATAATGTTGAGTTCTCCCCTTGCGTTATTCCTTCTTTTTCCTCAATGAGGTCATATACGGTGACAGAGTTCTTCGGGTAATTGACTACGTTTCCGATCTCCCTAATTCTCCTTGATGAAAGGCCTTCATTGAGATATCTCATTACCTGGTCACTCACTTCTCCATTTCTCCCTGGGTTACCCCCTTCACTCTTGGGTTCACTCCGTTCTTTAACTTCCAGTGGAATGGGAAAAGTCTCCTGGTCGCCTATGAGCTTAGAGGCCTCGTTCCATCCCTTCACTATGTAATTAAATTCCTCCTTGTTCAAAAGGTAGAGCAATCTTAGGAACTCGCCGAAATGTGTTATCTCTTCTCTGGCGATATCATCGTGGACTTTCTTTAACTTCTCGTCAGAGAACAACTTACCCTGCTGAAGGTAATAATTTATTGCGTCCAATTCGGCCATCAGAGCCCCCCTTAGGGCTCTGATCATCTCGTCCTTGTCTAAGCTCTCCTTTCTAAGGAGAGCTGTTGGATCAGAAGAGAACATACAAATAATCCTCTTTCGTGTATTAAAAGGTTAGTTAGATAAAGGATAGGTTTAGAGCTATAAAATTGAATTTACTTCTTTTTATTTGGAAAGAAAATCAATAATTCGAAACGGGAGCTATCAGGGCGAACCCTACCTGATATGGGAGGTAAAGGAGTCAAAGTTTTATTCGATAATTTTGATTGAGTCGGATGCTAAGGGCTATTTTCTCGCTCCTGGCGGTCTTTCTCCTAGCCGCGTTAGCTGTGTATTCCATAAGTTTCATCCTCCCAGAGTTAGCTAGACAGTTGGGAAGTGGGGCCTATTTTGCTGTACCCCTGAGCTGGGTCGGTGGTGCCATTGGTGGAGTTGTGCTCTCAATCTTAGCTGACGTGTGGAGTAGGAGATTTTCGCTCCTGATCTCGATCCTCCTCTTTTTGATTCCGCTATTCCTTAACCTTGAGGTCCGGAATTTGCCTGAACTTTACCTTCTGTGGTTCACAATAGGCTTTGGCGTCAACGGAGAGAACGGCCTGAGTTACGCCTATGCTGCTGAACTTTCACCGAGTAGGATGAGGGGCTTGGTGGGGAGTTTGATGCAGGGCCTCTACTTTCTCGGTGGGCTCTTAGGCCTATTAATGTCCTACCTTCTGAGGAACCCATTCACCTACTTCCTAACGGTCTCCCTTGTGGTCTTACTGTCTCTCCCCCTTTGGGTCTTCATCCCTGAGTCCAGGTTCAGAGGATCTGGAGAACTAAGCATGAGGGCATTTGGAGGGTCTACTCTCAAAACCCTCATCTTCGGCTCAATATTCGCTGTTGGTTCCTTTCTCTTCGTAGTTCCCTTGGTTTCCCTTAGCTTCACTCTGCTCACCTCTCTTGAACTACCTGCGTTCCAGACCATCGTCGTCGCTCTCCTAGTTGGCCTCGTGGGGTTCACCATAGCGGGCAGGTTGTCCGACAGGTTAGGGAGGAAAAGAACTACATATGTGTTCCTTGTCATATCCTTGATATTCTCCTCCCTGATGTTCCTGGAGGTTCCCTCCATCGTGGAATTCTCCGTAATAGCCCTGATGTTTGGCTCTGCCTTCTTCGCCTACTTTGGAGTATGGATGGGTGAGATCTTCCCTGGGGAGGTGAGGGCTACGGCAACTAACTTGGTGTTCTTTCTCGGAAGGCTCATAGGAGGAGGTTTCGGTGTAGCGATCGTGCTCCTCCTCCCCTTGGGTCTCCAGAGGGACTTGGCCGTGGCACTCCTTGCGTCCTCTATCCTCGTGGGGGTCGCCGTGTCAAAACTCCCTGAGACCGCGAAGGGGATCCAGTGAGAGTATTTATGGGACTTTCCCTCAACCTCACGTCCAAGGCGAAATCTGAGCTATCTAGTTAGTTAGGCGTTTAACATTATGATAACAAATCATTTTAACTGAGGTAGGATCAAGGAATAGTATGAGAAGGTCGGTAATCCTCTTTGTGATGGTCCTTGGAACCCTCATGGCCGCTGTGGACTCCACCGTGGTCTTGTTGGCTCTGCCAACCATCACCACAGACCTGAGGGCTAACCTCTCCTCAGCCATATGGACAATACTGATCTACCTTCTTGTGACCGCAGTCATGACGACCCAGTTGGGGAGATTGGGTGACATGTTCGGAAGGTCGAGAACCTATAACTTGGGCTTTCTTGTGTTCACCTTAGGATCAGCCCTTTGTGGGCTCTCCCCATCAATTACGTACCTCATCCTCTTCAGGGGGATTCAAGCCTTTGGAGCGTCCATGTTGCAGGCAAACTCAGGGGCCATAATAGCAGACGTGTTCCCACCGAGGGAGAGGGGAAAAGCGTATGGCTACACTGCAATAGGATGGAACGTTGGGGCTACGCTAGGAATAGTTGTGGGAGGCATACTCACGACTCTGGCTGGGTGGAGGTTCATCTTTTATATAAACGTACCCATAGGGGCCGTGGCCATATTTCTGGGCTTGAAATACGTCAAGGACGTCATGACTAGGGGTAGCCAGAAGCTCGACGTAGTTGGTATGACGCTCCTCCTTTTGGGTCTCTCAACCTTGACTTACGGAGCGTCAGATGTAGCCGGTAGGGGGATAAACCTGCTGAATGGGTCACTAATTTCCATGGGGGTAGCGTTCATAGTGGTCATGTTGGCTCTCGAGAGGAGGACTGAGAACCCCATCATAGATTTGAAGGCCTTCAAGAACAGGGTGCTCGCGTTCTCAGTTTTGGCATCTTTCTTTCAGAGTACTGGTTACCTATCTGTGGTTTTCATAGTTATCATGTATCTCCAGGGGATAAGGGGACTCTCTCCACTCAACGCTTCATTACTCTTGGTTCCAGGATACGTGATAGCCAGCTCCCTGGCCCCATTTGCGGGGAGACTCTCTGACAGGATGGGAGCCAGGATACCTGCAACCATAGGTGTGGCCATGATGATGAGTGCGGTCGTCATCTATATAGGCCTGTCCGTGAACACCCCACTCACGACCGTTATTCTGGCCTCAGTAGTGGGGGGACTGGGGTCCGCCCTGTTTTATCCTGCCAACAACAGTGCAGTCATGGCGAACGCCAGGAGGGGATTCTACGGTGGTGCAAGCGGACTCCTGAGGACCCTGGCCAACCTGGGGACGCTCACCAGTTACGTGATAACCATAACTGTAGCGTCTCTCAGCGTACCTAGGTACGTTGCATTTGAGGTATTCTTGGGAACCACTGATCTGTTGGGAGGGGTTGCAACGAGTTTCCTTGAAGGAATAAGGTCAGCCCTATTGGTCTCCTTTGCGGTACTCTTCATCGCATTAATACTCTCAGCTGTGAGGGGAAAGGAAGCGAGGGAGGAGAGAGTGGAGACGGTCACAGAACTCCGTCCCTCCTGATTACTCTGGCCTTGGTGACCAAGTGATACGACTCGCCCAAAAGGAGGCCACTTGAGAACATCAGAAGTGCGTCGAGGAGCGTGAGCGCAGTGAATGACGTAGGGGAACCCACCTCGAGGTATGCCCTCAGTAAGAAGGAGGCCAACCAAAGCAGGTAAACCCATACAGATCTCTTGTAGTAGAGATCTCCTCCAGAATAGTAAAACGATACTCCTGATCCCAGCTTGACTCCCATTAGGGCTCCAGCAAGGAGGCCAAGGAGAGAGGTGATAAACAGGGGGTCCGTGAAGTCCTGAGACAACAGACCTAATCCCAGCAAGAGATAAATCGCCGGTCTGAAGAAAACCCTAAACGGTCTGTACTTCCTCCCGTAAAGGCTCCTGTAAGAGCTCAGGGTTAAGATGAGGGCCAGGAAGACCAAGTAGAGAAA
>JAFMDM010000130.1 GCA_017857195.1 Methanobacteriota archaeon | reverse complement strand
AAGGTGGGGAAAGATCTTCGTTACTGTGGACGAAGATATAGACGCAAGGGACTTAGACACAGTGATGTGGGCCATGGGATGGAGGATGCAGCCTGACAGAGACGTGGAAATAATCAAAGGTAGATTCGCCGGCTTAGACGTTTCAGCTTACAAGCCCGATGCCCCCCATAGCGAGAAGGAATCCCCGAATATTTTAGGTTCCTCGGCAATGTTGATTGATGCCACCAGAAAGTGGCCCTATCCTCCAGTCTCCCTCCCCAAGAAGCAATACATGGAGAGGGCATTGGAGCTCTGGAAGAAACTTGGTCTGCCAGCTCTGAAGCTTAGGGAGCCGTGGTATGGCTATGAGCTGGGGTACTGGCCTAAGGAGTACAAGGAGGACGCAGAGTACGTGGTGAGGGGTGACTTCGAATCCATAGGAAGGAGATTGGAGGAGAGAACTAAGAGAGAGAACGAAAGGCGGAGGGAGCAAAGTGAGTAGATTGAGATGAATTTCCAGCCCTTATTTAAATTGACCTCCTCAAATTTTTATAAGGAAATTCCGTTTCAATAAGATTAAACCTTCTTCACATTGCTAATAAGGTAGCTCTCTTGGAAAGACTGCAGCAACCATTCTGATTGTTTATAGTTTTTGAGTGACTTCCTCAATTGATCCTGCTAAAGTAAAAAACTATGCTCCATTTTACGCCTTGGGCTTCAATTGAACGGACTGGCCTACCACCAGAGATAAACAATATGGTGTGCCTCACGAGGGCTTATTATTCTGTAGTAAGGATGCAGTAGCGTGGAAGCATGAGGGCGATAGGTTCTGCCCTAGAGGCGAGGGAACTCCAGTTAGTGGGTATGCCGATAAAGAGGATAGAGGATCTTAGGCTCTTGACTGGACAAGGGAAATTTATTGATGATCTTCCCACTCCTCCTAACGTGCACTTCGCCAGTGTGGTCAGAAGTCCTTACGCACATGCAAGAATAAAGAATATAGATGTATCGAGGGCATTGGCCATGCCAGGTGTGAGGGCGGTAATCACTGGGAAAGAAATAAAGGATGTTACAGACCCTTTCCCGATGGCCATACCCACTCCAGTGAAGTATTATTCGGTTGCCGTCGATAAAGTCAGATATGTAGGAGAGCCGGTGGCGGTAGTAGTGGCGAGAGATAGGTTCTCTGCGGAGGATTCTGCGGACCTTGTGGAGGTTGAGTATGAGCCTCTTCGCCCTGTTCTAGATCCTGAGGCCGCCGCTAAGGGAGGAGACCTAATTCATGAGATGGCGGGAAGTAATGTGGTGTGGTCTAGGGAGTACAGTTTCGGTGATCCGCAATTGGCCATGAAGGAGGCATATAAGACGGTGGAAGTCAGGGTAAAGGTGCCTAGGTTCACCACCCCTCCCATGGAGCCATATGGAGTAGTGGCTAGTTATGATTCGGCCTCGGGGATCTTAACGGAGTGGACTAACTTTCAAGGTCCTTTCACCTTCTATTATATCGCAATGAAGGCCTTGCGTCTCACTGAGGAAAGGTTCAGAGTAATAGTCTCCCCGGATATTGGAGGAGGGTTTGGGGACAAGACGGCCCTCTTTCACTACATGACACTTATCGGTGCCACATCAATGATTAGTGGAGTGCCGGTGAAATGGATCGAGACAAGGACCGAACACTTCATAGGAAGTACAAGGGCGGCCTCACGTGTGGCCACGTTCAAATTAGGGTTCACCAGCGGAGGAGAGATAACTGTGATGACAGCTGACTTATTGGATGACGTGGGGGCATATCCTAGGTCTCCGGAGCCTGGACATGTCCTGAGGCAGTTGGGTAACTTCGTTGGCCCGTACAAGATCTCCCACGTCCAGATAAACGCAAAGGTGGTGGTGACAAACACCGTCCCCACCAGCCCCATAAGGGGGTTTGGTGGACAACACCTCTACTTCGCCTTGGAGAAGGCCGTAAACAAAGTGGCTGCAGAACTTCAAATAGATCCGCTAGCTCTGAGGCTCAATAACTTCATATCACGGGAACAGTTCCCCTATAGGACTCCAACTGGAGGGATATATGACAGTGGTGATTACCATACTGCCCTCAAAAAACTAATGGAGACCATAGGCTATCCAGAGATCAAAGCGAAGTTAAAGGAGGAGAGAAGGAGGGGAAGGTTGGTGGGACTCGGGGTGGCAGTTGGAATAGACCCCTCCGTATCCAACATGGGGTATTTGGACACGACAAGGACAGCAGAGCAGAGAGCGAAGGAGTCCCTTCCCAAGGGGGGAGGACAACATACAGCGGTGATCAAGATAGAACCTTCAGGTAAAGTAGTGTGCCAGCTAGACAGCGCCCCTCAGGGACAAGGACATGAGACAGTCGCCACTCAAATAATAGCTAGCGTATTAGGGGTGAAGGTTGATGATGTGAGGGTTGTTGCTGCTATCGATACGCATCAGACGCCGTGGTCGATTTCCTCTGGAACATATTCCTCTAGGTTCGGATCCGTAGGGATAAGTGCTATCTACTCCGCCGCTCTGAAGCTGAAGAAAAAACTCTTACGTATGGCGTCCAATGTATTAGAGGTTCCTGAGGAAGAATTGGAGCTTGTTAATGGGGAGATCCTATGGAAAAGGGATACAAGTAAGAGAGTCAGTATAAGAAGATTAGCAGGCCTGGTGCACTGGAATCCGCTTGCCGTACTGAGGGACGAAGATGAGGGACTTTACGCCTCCTCCACATACCACATAAAGACCTTGACCTCCCCAGACAATCTTGACAAGACAAATTCCTCTGGGACATATGGTTTCCTTGCCGACGCCGCCATTGTGGAAGTTGACAGAGAGACCTTCGATGTTAGGGTGCTAAGGTATGTCACGGTGCATGATGCCGGAACCATAATCAATCCAGGAATTGTAATGCAGCAGGTCATAGGCTCGGTCAATCAAGGCATAGAAGAGACGCTCTACCAGGAACTCAAATACGATGATGAAGGACAACCTCTGACAACCAATTTCGGGGACTACTACGTTAACTCTGCTAGAGAAGCAATAGACGTAGAGTCCGAACATGTGAGCACCAGGTCCCCCTTCACCCTCCTCGGATCTAAGGGAATCGGGGAGTCCAACACTGAGACTGCTCCGGCAGCACTCGCGCTGGCTATAGAGGATGCATTATCAGACTTTGGAGTGGAGTTTAATGAGCTTCCAATAACTCCAGAGGTAATTTGGAGAAAGGTGACGAAAGGTGGGAGAGGTTAGCCTCCCTATTAAGGGGAACGTGGTCGTTCCAGCGCGAAAATCCATTTTAGTGATTGTGGACATGCAGAATGAGTTCCTCAAGGAAGGTGGGACTAGATTCGTAGGAGAGACCGCCAATAGTGTCATAAGGAAAGTTGAATCCTTGCTACGTAAAGCAAGAGCCTCCAACGTCGTTAGAATTTTCCTGCAGTCCACAAGATATGACGAGTCTCCAGAACACAGGATATTCCATAGATCTAAACACCTAATTGAAGGAAGCTGGGGACATAAAATAGTGGAGGAATTATCACCTCGAGAGGATGAGATAATAGTGAAGAAGTTCTCACATGACCCTTTTAACCAAACAGAGTTGGAACGCATCCTTTCAGAACAGATGGATGGAAACCCTTGGGACTACCACGTAGTGGTTGGGGGAGTGGTAACAAACGTATGTGCGTATGAGACAGTCACTGGGTTCAGTGTGAGGAACTTTAGGGTTTACCTTCCAATAGATTGCACAACGTCCCCAGACCCAGACTTGCATGAAGCTGCTCTCAGGATGCTATATTATCCCGCCTACAGTTATAACGTTCTATTAACTAAGGAAGAAGAAGTACGCTTTGAGTAACTCTATTATGTTAGAGAATTTAGACGGTAGATACCGCCACAACTACTGACTCTTAGGTAAGAAAAGTAATTAGTAAAAAACACAAACTCTTAATTACCCAAGCTCCCTTCCTTTCGTTTCGACAGTGGGGATCAAACACAAAATTCCTATGAGAGTATAGATAAGTACCTCTACCCCCACATAGATTCCTGAGGACAGCCCATAGACGACTAGAAGCGATGATGCTATTATAGGCCCCAGTCCTCCCGCAAACGGTGTGGCTAATTGGTAACTGAGTCCTGATCCTGAGAATCTATACTTAGTATCGAATTGTTCTGAAAGGAAAGAACTGAAAGAACTGAAGCCTAGCCCCTCTGTTGCCGTAAGTACAATTATTGCCAATCTAGTGAGGGGTGGAGAACCTATCTGGATAAGATAGAACATGGGAACGCTAAGAAGGAGCACCGCTAATTGACCTATCAGTATCATTTTCTTTCTTCCTATGATGTCAGCTAGGTACATCCCTATTAATCCAAACACCACACCGGCCACTCCCGCTATTATTACAGAGGTTATGGTATAGGGTGGAGGAATTTTCCTCGCCGCTAAGTAACCTATACTGAAGACTTGACTTAGGTATCCCACCGCCGTTATGTATAACACGGTTCCAGTGAGGAGCAAGACCTTCTTCCATTCCTTTCTTAACAGCCTCACTGCTGGCATGTTCTCTATGGCCCCACTCTCAAGTATCTTCTTAAACAGTGGACTTTCCATAAGGGCGTATCTTATGGCAGCCCCTATTAATACCACCACTGCACCTATTATAAATGCAATTC
>JAFMDM010000129.1 GCA_017857195.1 Methanobacteriota archaeon | reverse complement strand
CGATGAACCACCTGGAGGGGAACCCTCGTCCCCTCCAGGACGGGGAGGAAGTCAGTTAAGCCTTAGGTCCTTAGAATTACTTACATATTTTGTGGGCTTTCTAGAAACTGTCCTGAAAAGAAGGGTTACGTGGGTTCCAAGGGCCACTGCAGTGGAGATGGGGAGCATATAGTAAGCGATCAGGAGCACTATACCTGACACAGGAGATAGTAGAACGGCAGAGGAGAGTGGCGTGAAGTCTGCTATCAGGAATGGTAAAGATATGCAGCAAGAAGCACCTGTTACTACCCCTCCCACTGGGATGGAGAGATAGTAAGCGGGAAGCTTACCCCGGATCTCCATGATTTTGGTCAGTGAGGCAGTGACGTAGAACGCTATTACCAATCCAATGATAATGGCGAAGGGCGATAGGTCCAATTCAAAATAGGGAGGCAGCAGAAGCACCAAGGAAGGATTCAGGGTCAAAGAGAAAATTGGAGCCAAGAGGCCTGAGAACGGAGTTGCGCTAAGAAAGATAGAGGGAGTGGATATGGGCAAATAACTAGAATATAATGAAGATATGATTTTCTCAAGGACTAATGAATAAACGAAGTAGTGTATAGCTAGATATCCAAAGAAGATGGTTGCCCCCGTAATAGTTTTAATTTTAGAGATGGTTTGTTTAACCGCCGCTCTGGTTATGCTTAAAATCAGGAACAGGGCTGGTATCCAAAATACTAATGCATCAAGTGAAGTGAATTCAAGGAGTGCTTCGTAGTTTAGAGACAATGATGGAACTAGAAGGCCAAAGAATACTGCAAGAACCATGACGACTAAAGAAAACATCAGTAAATACTTCTTCATAACGAAGGGGAGCTCTGCAGGATATATAAACAAATCTTATGTAAAGGATACATTGACTCACTACACAAACAGGACCACTAATTTTCCGTTTAGAAGAGTTTACTACCTTGAACTCTTTTCTACAACATTTCAACAACAGGGATAGAAAATGGTAATATCAGCTAATCATTTGCCAATTCCATTGCGTAGTACTCCCCTCTCTCCTTTTGTAATCTGTCTAGGTAACTCATTGGTTTATTGGCCCGAGGCCTTCCAGTCTCAGCGTCTCTCCTGAATGTTATTCCGAATTCCTTCAGGAACCCGTTGAGACCCTGTCTCAATGGCACTGGACTCTCGGCGATTCCTCTGGTTCCAGGCTCCCCTGAGAAAACCATAATTCTGTCCGCTATATAGTCGTGAATGGCGATGTCGTGCTCTACAACCAGCGTTGCAGCCTTCCTCTCCCTAGTAACTCTCTTAATTGCTCTGGCCATTACGTATCGCTCCTCTACATCGATATATGAGGAAGGTTCATCGAAAACATACACGTCGGCATCTATAGCCAAGGTTCTTGCTATGAGTAGCTTCTGCAGCTCACCGCCACTAAGAGAAGAAACAGAGGAATCCAAAATCTTATGAAGTCCGAATCTTCTAACCACCTCCACATAGAACCAAGAGGAGCTAGATAGGGAGTCCTTACTGCTTTCCTCCAGCACTTCTCGTACGGTTCGCTCTGTGAAAGGAGATATGACTTGTGGTTTATATGAAAGTCTACTTACTTCTGGTTCCACAAAGCCGCTGTCGGCCTTCTCCTCTCCCACAATTATTTTCACGAAAGTTGTTTTTCCTATCCCGTTAGGTCCCACTATTCCCACTACTTCTCCTTCCTTTACATTCCCCCCCGGAGCGGAAAGACTGAATCCAGGCAATGCCTTCTCTATTCCAGACCACGATACCTTGATTGAAGAGCCGGCAGTTCCCTCTACTTCTGTCAGATCCTTCATGTAGAACTTTATCTCATAGTCCCTCATTTTAACATTCTCACTGGGAAGGAATCCCCTTAACATATGATTAATGCCTGCCCTCACTGAGTATGCCTTGGATACTCTCCCATAGACTGAGGGCTCTCCATACATAATATTAACTAGATCCGCTATGTAGTCCAGAACTATCAAATCATGATCAACAATGAAAACATATTTATCATTTAAGACTTCTCTAAACACTCTGGCGAGGTTGAGCCTTTCGTTGACGTCGATATAGGAGGAAGGTTCATCGAAAACATATACGTCGGCATCCCTCAATAGCGATGCCGCAATGAGTAGCTTCTGCAGCTCACCGCCACTAAGCGAGGAACTCTCCTTATTCCACATGGAGTCCATTCTCAGAAGTGTCCTGATCTCATCTAACTTACCTCTTTCATCGACCTTACGTAGCAGCTCTGACACCTTTCCTTTCAGAAATCTACCCACCATTTCTACATATTGCAATTTATGGACTACTCTAAGTTTCTTATCGTAAAGTAATTTGAAATATGATTGGATCTCCTTTCCTCTAAACTTTTCCAATACTAGTTCTGGATTCGATTTCAGTTCGGGGTCTCCAAAGTTAGGTAGTAATTCTCCCGACAAAATCTTCAGAATTGTTGTCTTACCTGTTCCATTCTTTCCTAAAATCGCATTAACTAAACCGCGCTTAGGTATGGGGAGGCCAAACACCTTGAAACCATTTATTCCATATCTGTGGATGGCTTCGCCTTCTAAGGCATCTGGTAGGTTCACTATCGCTATTGCTTCAAATGGACACTTCTTTACACATATTCCGCATCCTATGCAGGTCTCCTCATATATGACTGGTTTTCCTTTCATTACTTCAGCTAACTCTATGGCCTTAGTCCCAGACCTATTGACAGGGCAGAAGTTTACACATTCTATTCTGCACTTATCAGGTCTGCAGTCTGTATAATTTATGACAGCGACCCTCAAAACCAGTCACACCTACTATCTCGCAAAAAGTTAAATCTTCATTCTTCTTCCCAGTCTTCCTCCTCCTCATCCCAATCTTCTTCTTCCCAGTCTTCCTCCTCCTCATCCCAATCTTCTTCTTCCCAGTCTTCCTCCATCTAGAGCACCGTGCTGAAAGGGATACTGGTATTTTTATTGTTTTCCTTTATCTCGTGTAGGGGCCTGAAAGGGTGGAACTCCCCTCCATAGATATGGTCCCTTTATGAAAAATATGTTTCAGCTTCTCCTCGTTTTCCAAAATAGTAGTAGGACTTCGTTTCAGGGTACGGATTCTTTATCGTTGAAGGCCAACGAAGCTAGTTGAGGTCAGTTTGTTGAATTTAGCTTAAAGCATGTTAATGATGTGGGTCCCTTTCCATCAGCGACGGATAATGCCCTTATTTAAATATTGAGTTCTTATATATGCTTGTAATGCCCCTCCGCTAATCAACTTCCTGGGGGTGAGAGGTTCCTTCCGACGGGAAAGATATTTGTAGCCCCAAAGTTTGAAAACCATCCCAAACACGCATTTGATGGTAGCCACAGATAGGGTAAGCGTCACACGCCTCGGCTAAAGCGAGGGCCTGTGAGGTGTGCCTTCCTTTTGGACGACGACCATTAGCGGGCGATGACGAGGATTTCAGGTGCGGGTGAGAGTCCTCGGGTGAAGCTCCCCTTCCTGTGGCCGGGCTAGACATAGTGTCGTCATTAACCTAACAAATCATAGGATAATGCCGTTCTCCTCGAGAGTGTGGCGTTATTCGCCCCTTGCGAATCGTTCTTGTTAAACAGAAGAAAATTTTGTAGGTTAGTGACAACACTATGGGGCTAGAAGTTTCACTTCTTCAGAACGTGGTAGATCGTAGGTGTAAGGACCGTGCCCACTATTTATAAAAGTTCTTTATTAGCGAATTTTAAGAAATGTTTTTAAGTGCTGAACATGATACTCTTCGCATGAAGTGGGGGTTGTTGTTCTTTCTCATCCTAGCATCCTCTGTCCTAGGAATTCATGCTTCGACGTCCACGGTGAACTACTACGCCGCACTTCAGGGAGGTTACGTGGTAGTGGGGACCACTGTGGCTTATTATAACAACTCCTTCTCCACCAGTTTGACCGTTTACTCCCTCAATGGCACGCTCATCGAAACCCGAGTCCTCCCAGACGCCGATCTCCTCCAGTTAACGACAGCCGACTCTACGCTCTTTGGCTTGGCTTTGGCCAACGGAAGTCTGATAGTGTTCGTCGCCTCCCTGCCTAGCCTCTCTGGGGAGGTTTACTCCCTCCCCTATTCGCTCACATCCTTCCTTCCGTCAGAGGCAGGAGTTCAACTCCTCGACCTAGGAACCTACACAAGGACACTCGTGAGCCTCGTCGGGCGTTTTCTGATCACCTTCACTTCCATCTTTAACGATGGGGAACGCAGGCTGAACGTGTCAGTCAGAGACCTACTAAGCGGCACTGTGGCGAACTCCCTCACGGTTCCCTCGAATCGCTCCTTCCTCGTGGACGGCACCTCCCTAGTCATATTGAACGGGGATGGAGCGTTCATCTATTCTCTTCTTCCCTCGCCGAGGGAGGTGATTTCCTTGGCCAACGCTACGTTTGCTGGAGGGGGGCCACCTATGGTATTCGTCCAGGGTAACACGACACTTTTGTTCGACGGTAAGGGAAATGAGTTAGGCTCACTTCCCGGACAGTATCAATACCTAGCGGCGTACGAGAAGAACGGGTCCTACACTATCGCTCTGGCTCCTGTCGGGTCACGACCAACTTTCCAAACCAAGCCGTCGTCAACAGTTTCCGATAAACCGTGAAGTTAATATACTTTGTATGTAA
>JAFMDM010000128.1 GCA_017857195.1 Methanobacteriota archaeon | reverse complement strand
AATAGTTAGTGTGTCAATAACCAACGACGCATCTGGTCCACTGTCGTTGATACCTAACAACGACAATTTAGGCTACAGCTCAGAACAAAAAGATCCCTACATATTTTATAACAACAGCGGGGACCTTAAAATTGAACTGAATTCGGTACAGACAAACTCAAACCTGACACTCAGCCCTGCGTTCTACGTGGATGATAACTTGAACCAAACCGTAAAAGTCACAATAACGGTTGTGGGACCTTTAACCACACAGGGAACACCGTCTCCTGAACCTGCCGTATTACTGGTAAACGGCTCAACCACACTTACATTCACCCTGAGACCTAGCGAAGGCGAGGTTCCAGTCTATCTGACGTTACTGACCTACGGAACAACGCCAGGAGAGACAGTAGAGTTCCAGTTACACTTCACTGAGGTCTACACAGCTTCTTAAGCACAATAAGGGAACCCACGAGATCAATTTATAGATTTTTTATAACCCCTTTTAAGGGGATTAATTATTTTCCTTTTATTATGACTTATTAAATTTTAATTGCAATTGAACCTCTGAGCATTAATCTTGCCGCCCTCAAGGCTTAAATATCACCTGCCTATGCGGAGAAGCAGTGTGTCCGCAGTGTCGGCACGGATTAGATAAATTAAACGTATGCCTATCTGTCGAGATCTGTTAGCCAGCCACAATCCTTATATTCGTGTCAGTCGCATAGTTCTGAAAGAAGAGATAATTTATTCTAATAAGTGACTACACTATACCAAGTGTGATGAATTTGCTTAAAAAGCATGGATCATCCATTTACTCATGGCTCCAACCCACTGAGGTGAACTGCCCCGCCTCACAACGGGACTTCCCACTTCATTGCCTAAGGATAGAGGGCGGAGCTCCACAGACTCTCAGGGTCCCCACAGCCCCACATGGAAACGGATATCTGATACGGCTGGTGGGACAGAGACGTATTTCATTAACCCTGCTTTAACTCGGTGACACTTACCCCGTCCATGAGTGTCACTAACATGCCGTTGAGGGAAGGTATTTAGATTGGGAATATCCGTCCTCACGGCGTCTTACGCCCCTTAAACCCATAAGATAAACATAGCTTCCCCTATGATTTCTAGAAGAAACCTATTTCCCTATGAAATAGTGGAGATTTTTTTCTATCCATTTTTAAATTATGGTAAGTTTAGCTCAGCCTATGATACGTTCTGTTGCATATGGCATACTGTTGGCCTTTGGTTTATCTCTCCTGATCTCGGGCATAGGTAGTGCTGTCTTTCATTGGCCCTACGGTTGGCAAATAGATGCCACCGACTCCATGGAACCACTCATATACCCAGGCGACGTTGTATTGATCCTTCCGCAGATCGGAAACCCCTCAATAGGGGAAATAATAGTTTACTATCAACCTCAACAGGGCATATATTACGCCCACGAGGTGATTGGTTATAAGGACGGGGGATATATAACCAAGGGGATAAACAATCCCTACCCTGATCCTTGGGTTGTACAGAATTCATGGATAAGGGGGTTCATTCCCACCGTATTCGGTTACCCAATGAAAATTCCAGAGTTAGGCTACATGATTAAGTTATTTGAGGGGGAAGTGGGGGAGAGAACTCTTTTGATTCTGGTGGTTGCGGGAGTGGCGGTAAGTGAGACTACTTCTAGATTAAGACCAAAAATTAAGAGGCGTTCAAGAGGTCCCTCAAACGGCCAAATTTTATTGGGCTTCTTCCTTGTGGCCTTGGCAGTATCAATGGTATCCCTTTCTCACGGGGTTGTGAGGGTAGAAGGGACGTGGTACGTGGTGCATTTTGAGCCCGACCTAAGCTATAAGAACGTAGGACTCTCCTTCTCTCTTGGAACCCTAGCTACAAATCAGACCTATGAGTTCGGTGGAAACGTGAGTTCCAAATTTCCTTCCTTATTCATTTTCCTTAGCTCTAATCCAAGCGTAAAGTTCGCCAATGACCCCCTAATAGACTTTGGGGGAAATAGGACTGAAAACTTCACTGTGACAACTCAGGGCGTAGGGGAACAAAGTGCCCTAGTTACAGAAATGGGTATACCCTACATTATTCCCGCAGGGTTCGCCATGCAACTGGCTGAGGTCAATCCCATCCTCCTCCTTCTTGTATTGGGAGCGGAAGTGGCGGGCTTCATAACCATGGTAGTAGCAATTACCCTCGCCATCATTCAACGTCACTCAATTGAACCACCCCTAAGAACTTAGAGAAATAGTACAGACATCAGAAAGAAGTTTCTTGATTATTTTCCATAAGTCTATATAATTTGAACAGGCCATGTGAAACCATGAAAAGAAGTAACGTGAAAAGTATGAGAAATTTAAGAGCCTTGCCCATTGACAGAAGGATCAGGATGGGCTTGATCGTCGCGCTCCTTTTGGCTATGGCGGTTGTTGGAGGTGTATTCATCTATCCAGCCATGAGTTACGTGCCCCACACTTACAAGGTAATTGACGGCTATAGGACGGTGGGATTAGTTCAGCTTACCACCGATGCTATTATTACGCCAAATGAACTCTACAATGGAACCCCTCTGCTGGTTGGATACAACCAATTTAGAGCACCAATACTCAACTTAAGCCTCGTAAGCTGGGCCACCTTGAAACCCAATTTCCTATTCTCTCAATCTACCCTATACAATTCGTCGTTCTATTTTACCAACTTAGTTAATACACTTTACGTAGGAATAGGGAGGGGGAACACCACTCTCTCAGGGAACTACACCGTTTACCTTAATGGCTCCGGCTACTATGTAAAGAATCTTTTCTCTGGGAAGGGGCCAATCCTGGTCCCCATTAACGTCTCTGCCGTTCTTAATCTCTCTAACGAGATAAATAACCAGCTGGGAATATCTCCCCCTGTTCAAGTGGACATAAGGGGAAGTGTAAGCGTTGGCAATCAAACCATACACCCAACTGCGGAAGTTCTCCTGGATGGTTCCCTCCTACGCCTGAACCTTGTAAACGGTACCTTATACGGCGAAGTAAGGACACCCATTTATCAATACCTCTTATCGAACCAACAGAACCGATACTTTGCCTCCATGGTCAAGGATGTGGAGCTAAACTTGAGCCAAATCTTAGGGCAATACGATCACGTCGACTACACGGTTTTCATAGTTACTCCCGTTTACGAGAGATTGATCCAGCAGGGCGAGGTGAATAGCTCTAATGTACTCATTAATTTAAATATGACATCGGTGAACGCGATTGCCAATGTTCTTAATGAAGAGACGGGTACATATTACTTCCCACCCACAGTGAGGGTTGACCTGAAGTTCGATGGTCCCAGTCCCTCACTCTATCCAACCGTATATCTGAACTACAGCAATGGACTGATCGGTGTCTCCATCCTTAACAACTCCGTGCAGGAACCAATTTACGCCACTATCTCGACCCATAAACCTGACTCCACACCAGCCATAGTGGCGGAGTTAGCCATGGCTGGGGGACTAGGGTTCATGTTCCTGGGAACTAGGAGTACCATGGTTGAGGCCAGGAACAGAACCAGGAAGTTGATGTCCAAGTACAGGAAACTTTTGGTCAAAACGAACGATGTACCTAACTTCCAAAGGGTGGTGGAGGTAAAGACGGTAGAGGAGTTGGCCAAGTATTCAATGATGACGGGTAAACCCATGTTGGTTTCTGAGGGAGAGGGTGAGGTGAGGATATGGGTGCATGAGGATGGGGTTGTATATATGTGGAGAGAAGGGAATTCAATAGGAAACGGGAAAACTTAAATCATTTTTATAGTAAACTTGAGCTAACGAACTAATTTCTAAAATTCTGGCATAGTGTCGGCACTAAGCTACGAATTTTTCCTTAAGCCAACCAGAATTTCACGAAGGATGAATAACGCTACCTCAAGGAGAATGTCCTACTATTGATTTGTAGGTTCATGACGACACTGTCAGTCTCGGGAATTCCATTTCAAGTTGACTTCTCGACCTGAATTTCATTTTCTCATAAGTAATGTCCCCAGGTACTGCAAGGTCAAATTTTCTCCAGTAACCCCTTTGTCTCCTTGGATGCGAGGCTTACTACACATGCCAATACACTTAACACTCCAACTGCCCACGCCTCGGCGACCGGAAAGGAGCCTATCCTGGAGGCCAGTAGTGTTATCAGGAGAGTGCTTACACCGGCTGTGGTGAAGCCAATGTTCCACGCTAGGGCCACTCCAGACGACCTCACGCCGGTGGGAAAGCACTCATTTACATATGCCATTATTCCTCCACCCCCGAATACCAGGAGCCAGGAGAGTACTCCAACTATCAACGCAGCATCTCCAAAGGAATTGGCACCTCCCAAGGCTAGATATAGTGGTACAGCACCAAGAGCGAGAACGCCGCCCAAGATGGAGGTGGCTCTCCTGCCCAGAAGTTCGCTTAGGGCGCCTCCTGCGAAGCCAGAGGCGGCAGTCACCACGCTATATATTATAAGTATGTGGTCCACTTGCACCGAGCCGAAGTGGTCCACTTGCACCAGGAAGTCAGGGAGTAAACCTTCAGCAGTGAAGGCAAGCGAGCCCCAAATTGCTGTAAGCGCAGCAGCGAAGAGGAAGTTCCTCTTGAAATCCCTAAACACTTCGGACGAAGCGCTGGGCTTGGAACGGGAGAACTTCCTTGATTCTGGCATGAGGAAGCCGAATACCACTATGAGGAAACTGGTGGAGAACATGATTCTCCAGCCCCACACTGCGTAGGCCTGAGATCCAACTAGATTTATCAATCCGTAAAATATCCCTGACGCCACTAGAAACGAAGTCCCGCTAACC
>JAFMDM010000018.1 GCA_017857195.1 Methanobacteriota archaeon | reverse complement strand
TAAAGATCGGCCATTATATTACGAAGAGCTGTCCTCTGCGATCTGTGGCACCTGTAGGTAGTCAGTGCTAATCCTTTTAGTCTAAGTGTATAACCGTCCTTAGTAACAACGTCGGTAACAATGTTGACCTTTGAACTTTTCCTCCTTATGAGGGACCTAATATAGTCTCTCGATAGTTCATGTCCCACGAAGGCAGTGTTAAGTCTTTCGCCACTGTTCGTCACTGCCTTAAAGTAAAGGTGTACATGTATCAGGCTTGTATCTCCAGAGAGTTCATAGAGGGTTGTCTCCACCTTCCTGCCTAATGCGCTCTCTGGACTATAGGCCGGAGTTACACCCAGCTGCACCTCACCAAAATTCTTAGGTGCCATAATCGGGAACCATTTCTTGGCCCTCCACTTATCCTTCACTGATGTAGCTTTTTGAGGCATTGCTGCCAAAATCAATCCGAGACCAATTAAATCTTTTCACTGCCACACGCCGTTGAGTTTCAAATATAGCTTCCTCATCAATCTTAACAAAGTCCGTGCCTCTGCTTCAGTTTTCACGCCACGAAAGATTACTCTCTTCGCTACTAAATAGGCTCTCTCATCTACACTTTTACTCTTAACGTGGATATATAAATCTCTTATATACCTGTCTAACAAAGATAAGGTAGTAGAATCTACTGAGGAGATTGCTGATGTATCCTTTCGTAACTCATAAAGAATTATGGATACGGCATGTGATAAATTCAAGACTGGGTAATCTTTAGAGGCCGGAATATGAACTAGGAAGTCTGTAGCTGCAATTTCCTTCCTAGTAAGCCCGACGCTTTCCCTGCCAAACACTATTGCTGTTCTTTTACCCTTGGAAAGTTCAGCGGCAGTCCATGGTGGTACAGAGGTCCTTAATATATCGCCTGGGTTATCGGCATCGCTTGACGTGGCCATCTTCAGGTCAACACCCTGAAGGGCTTCTTTTAAATCTTTCACAATACAAGCGGAATTAAGTGTCTGAAGGCCATGGGCAGCGAACCTAGCCGCTGTTGTTAAATCACACTTGGGATTCACGATGTAAAGTTCATCTACATCGAAGTTCCTGCAGAGCCTAGCCACGAACCCTACGTTATACTCCCCTTCTGGTTCAACTAATACTACCCTTAGCATCTATAGCCTCAAAAGCTACGAGTTCCTCAAAACCTATAACCTTAGTCTTAGTCTTCAATTTGAAGTTCCTGTTTCTCAAAAAAGTTAGTAATCCGTCAATGTCTCCCAATGAGGAGGCAAGAAAATAGTACCTACTAGCCCTCACAGAATCCAAGAAACGTATTATAACCTGATTTCCATCCCTTCCTCCTGACCAACTGAACTGCAGCCATTCCCTATATTCATCAACGGGTAAATATGGCGGATTAAATAAAGCAACATCAATAACGAACTTTCTAAGACATGTCGTTAGATCACAATTTATTACGTTTACATCAACATTATTGAGTTTTGAGGAGCATAGCGAGGCTTTGGAAGCGTAGGGATTTATGTCAATCATCGTCACTCTACCTCCAGCAATGGCTGCCGCAACCCCGAGCACGCCAGATCCGGAGCCAACTTCAAGAACAGATTCTCCCTTGTTTATCCTTAATATACCTAATAGCAACTCAGTGTCCTCAGCTGGCTCATACACCTCTGGACTCACGCACAGCCGTATCCCACCAAATTCAATAGTTCGCAAACTTCCCATGGCGCGAAAGATCTAATCTTTCTGGGTTCATTAACTTCTCCAAGTCCGCATAGGGTGGAAGCTCTCTTAAGGTCCTTGTTTCTATATATGGAGAGACAAGCTAGGGCTTTCTCCACCGCAGGATCATACTCTCTTACTCTCTTGAATTCCACCGCTGTGGAAAACACCTTGGGCTTGGGAAGGAAACTAGAGGGAGGGATATGGAATAATTTATTTAATATAAAATGATAGTTAACCATAAATGAAATATAAGTAGGCTCATGAAGTAACTTCTCTACAAAATCAGACTGAAGAATCAGGATCATACGACGCACAGAAGAGGTTGAGGATTCCCTCAGGAAAATTTTAGATATTGAGTAGGGAAGAGAAGAAAATACTTCACCTCGCATATATGGTGGCTTTCTGGCGTCTGCTAGAACTGGGTTAAATTCAACGAGGTATTGGAGAAATCGCTCGTCCAACTCCACACAGAGGTCGGGATTGAGATACCTAGAGAGATACCCATCGCCGCATCCTATCTCTATTACAGGCCTTTCACTTACCATTGAAGCCAAATACTTTGCTACCTCAGGATCCCTAAGAAAGTGCTGAGAAAGTGATTTTCTCGATTTAAGACTCAAGTACGTACCCTCTCTAGAGAACCCAGAAATGTAGCCTTAGAATTTACAGGATAGACGAATAGGTTATATTTCTCCTTTCCTTCCATTTCAACCATTATCCTATTGACCAACATCTCCCTCACGTTCTTCAGGCCTGTTCTGGACTCAATTTCTTCGAAGCTCTCGAATCTCTTTTTCGTCCTCTCTTCTAGTATTTTCCTTAGGGAACCCTTACCTATGCCTGGTAGAAGTTCTAGGGCGTGCAGCTTCAATGTTAATGGCTCTGACAGGTTAAAGAAGGCTATGAATTCGCTTCTTCTATCCTCTACTATTTTATGGAGCACTTTAGGTAAAAGATCTCTTGCCACGGAAGTAAGTTCCTCTAGACCAATTACATCGTCTATTTTAACCAAATTTATTTCTTCTAAGTCTAATAGTTGCTCTGGCTTCAACTCTACATCATCCTGTCTAGGTGAACCATCCATCAGTAGGAAGTAGTCGCGGCCAAGAATTTGAAGGACAGGCCTTCCTTGATGATATCTATGTCTGTCTAGGGGATTACCCTCCTCTATATAATCCAAAACGTAGATATACCTCTCTCTGGGTCGTCTCCTCTGTAGCAAATGTTTCCCCATAGTAGCATCTATGTTTAAGCGTAAAAACTTTCAAGACTTGACATATTTCCTTACAATGGCCAGCATCTTATCGAGTTCTTCAGTAGTGTAGGTTTTTCCCTCCAATGTAAGAAGAGTCCTGAGTTCTTCATGGGTTTTAGGACATATACTGGCGATCATGACTTTAGTCTCCTCTTTAAGCAAGAGCCCATCCAACTCATCTAGAAGCTTCAGGGCATCTTCTGCGTCACACTTGGAAACCGCGCTAAGATATTCAGATGTGCGTTGGAGTATTGCTGATGGTTGGCTGGATTTCAATACTTCCTCCAATATTTTACCAGCTACAGAGTAGGGGACATATTTCTCCTCTATAACCTGGAGGGGCGTAGTCCCTCACCTTAGCGGAGAAAGATGTTCTGGTCTAATTATTACGGTTTTCCATTTTCTTCCCAACCTGGTGTCAATAAGATAAGCTTTACCCCTTACTCCTTTAACGGTACCCACTAAACCTTGATATCTCCTATGTGGCATTCCTTTATGAATGGAGCTATTTATCTTTATTACTACTTTTTCACCCTCCTTATATTTCCTCATTAAGTTACCCAGCGGCGGAACAGCACCCCTTTCTCTTACCGATTTTCTAAGTAAACTCCTGCTCCTAGCCCTATTCCCCTTACTCGCCTTCACCATTGTTATAGACCTGTCTCCATGTCATATAGACTCGCAAATAAGTTTTTGCTATCTGAGCAATGCGCTGAGGCTTTTTCGTGGTTAGAAGAGATTTATCATATCTTGAGGATTTGCTATTATGGACATACCTGAAGCCTTTCTAGCCCTATTCATTATAGCTAGTCCTATTCCTCTCTCTGGAAAGGACTGCATTACTCCTATGTCACAATATGAATGATCCAAAGCTCTGAAAGCAGCAAATAGGTTCTTAGCTATCTCATAAAGATTACTCTCTGAACCTAATTGTATACGGCACACAGCCTCGTTTTCAAGAATTCGTAACATCTCAGTGGAGCAAAGTACTGCCACCTTATACTTCAATGAGAGTCGCCTAACTACCTCTGGTAGGTCTCCCTTTTTCTCCACTAATATAAGTCTCTTTGTGGGGGCATAGTGTTTATACTTCATCCCAGGAGCCATTGCTTTTTCCGCATAGGCAGTACCTCTAGCCACCTCTGGTACCAATACAGGTCCCAGATATCTCTCCAGATCCTCAGGAGCAAGCGGTCCTGGTCTATACAGAATCGGTTTTTCCTTAGTTAAGTCAATTACTGTTGACTCCAAACCGAAGAAAGTATCTCCCGCATCTAAGATCATTTCCACCTCCCCTTGAAGATCTTCAACTACGTGAGAGGCTGAAGTGGGACTGGGTCTACCAGACCTGTTTGCGCTCGGAGCGGCAATAGGTACCCCACTTTCCTTTATCAGTTGAAGTGCGACTGGGTGAGCGGGCATCCTCACCGCAACTGTATCTAATTTGCCTGTCGTTTCATAGGGTACCCTTTCTGTTTTTTTGAGAATCAAGGTAAGTGGACCAGGCCAAAGTATCTCGGCAACCTCCAACGCGGTCTCTGGAATTTCTTGAGCTACCTGGAAGAGCTGCTCCTTCTCGGCTATGTGAACTATGAGAGGATTATCTGTTGGCCTTCCCTTGGCCTTAAATATCCTGAGCGCAGCTTGCGGATCGTATGCGTTTGCACCTAGTCCATAAACGGTTTCTGTCGGAAAGGCCACAAGCCCTCCAGACCTTATTATTTCAGCTGCCTTCTTAATTATCGCTGGGTTCGGGTTTAGCGGATCCAACTTCACTACTTCCGTTTCCATGGAAATCGATCCATCCGTGGACATTAAAGTTTAGACTGCCAGCAATTTAGAAAGACCTCGAAATACCTCCGATACACTCCATGCCTGGGCTATACAACCTCCAGCCCTGTAGGGAACGATATCATTGAACAACTCAGGTAAGAAGCCTCTATTGGACTTCGCGTATGAGATCAGGGGGTCAAAGTAGGCTATTAAGGACTTAAGATTAATAGGATCCTTCTCAGTCCTTGCCTTGGCATCGACATAAGCCCCCAGTAACCAAGGCCATATTGGACCGTTATGATATGCCTGATCTCTCGTCCTTCGTTCTCCTCCATAGACTGCCTTGTATTTTGGGTCAGATCTGGACAAAGTACTAAGTCCGTAGGGCCTCAATAGCTCCCTTTCAACTATTTCCATCACTTTTCTAGCAACTTCGTCCCTTACTATCTGAAAAGGTAGGGAAATAGCGAAGATTTGATTGGGCCTCACTTCCACACTTGGTCTGAGGTCCTCATCCAAGTAATCATATAAACCATGCTCCCCGACAAAATATGTGTTAAACGATTTTTTGAGTTCTTCAGCCACATAAACGAAGTGAGGTTCCGATCCAAGTTCCTTTAGTAGATGATCTATAATCATTAGAGAGTTATATAGGAGGGCATTCACCTCCACTGCGGCTCCCTCCCTTGGTGTGACCACATTACCGTCAAACTGAGCATCCATCCAAGTCAAGGGGGCACCGGAGTGAAAGAGCAATCCCCTTGACATTCTTACAATACCATTGCCTTTCAGATACCACTCTAGATCTTCGATTAATCTATCTATATTTTTTTTAATAAAGTTTTTATCTCCACTATATTTATAGTATGAATAGAGAGCGTTGATCGCCCACAGCGTAACGTCCACTCCTCTATACGAAGGTTCTCCATCGTGGTCCCTGAAGTAAGTGGGTAGGAAGCCTCTGAAGCTTGAATCTATATAACGCTGCAGTATGTCTCGAGCCTCGTTGAAGAGGCCGTTCATAAGTAAGGTGCCTTCTAAGGATATCATTGTATCCCTTCCCCACTCGCCGAACCAATGATATCCAGCTACTATTGCTGGACCCCTGTTTCCTCTTACTAGAAAATCTAAGGTTGCCCTACCTATTAGCTCCAGAATCGTCTCTGGGGGACTTTCAAGGGACGGGGCAGGTGACCTGGTGAGTCCGAAACCAAGTTCAAATTGTCTAGAGGTGAAAGTTAACGAGAACGGATTGAAGAGGTCATCTAAATAATTATTTCCTAATTCTTTATCTTTTATATAATTAAAGTTATAATACCAGAATTCCGTCTGTTGAAGTTCATATCTTTGGTTGCTCCAGACCCTCATTAATGACTTACCGTTCTCTTTCACGATCAGTTCGTTTCCTTCCCCTTTAGTTGAGAAACGCGCGAAACCACTCTTCCTCGTCAGATGATGGCTTCTGTCCGTGATTAGAGGCATGATTTTAACGCTACACTTGTCATCAATCTCATATCTTACGGTAAGTGCGCTCTGAAGCCGATGTAAGATAACGGTTTTTACAACAGAACATATTGGAAATTTGTATATCCAGCGTATATAGTTGGACCCCCACTCACTGCCCTCCAAGTAACTATAGCCATTAGGATAGATTACATCAGGATATGAGTTAGAAGACATCGGAAACTCTTGTTCTCCATCTGAGACCCATTCTTCAAGCTTCGATAAAATTACGCGTCTGCCATAGGGTGGGTAAATAGAGGCAACCAATAATCCATGATATGTCCTAACATTTATTCCACAGAGCGTGGAGGAGGAATATCCACCAAGGCCATTAGTAAGTAGCCACTCGTTGGAAAGACAGTAATCTAATTCCATTAACCTAACAGAGTCCTCAATGCAATAATTAATTCTGCATGGGACCACACGAGAGGGACGACCGATACGGGTTCTCCGCTTTCGGGATCTACTTGTTCAGGCAACATGCCGCTGGCGGTACCGTGGGAGGCAACCCACTGAAGGTACGCCCTCGCAGCCTCCTTGTCACCCAACATACTTTTATACTCTGAGAGCCACAAAGTAGTAATTATCCACGGATTTGGATAAGATTTCCTTTTTTGATAGGGGTCATTCTCATATCTAACTATTCCTCCACCAATCCTCAATCTCTCCTCCACGAGATTCATGGTGTTAATAACTATTGGATCCCTGGGATTAAAGAGACCGAAAAAGAATGAAGCATATAGTGACGAGTCAACCACTGGATCTACGTTTCCGTTTTCGTCTAACCTTCTCACTAATCTATTTCCAAAAATCATTCTACTCCTCACCTTCTCCTTGATCTGTTTAGCGGCATCCTTGGCGTCAACTGCAAGTCCCCTATCTCCCATGGCTTCTGCTAGCTCTGAACCAACAAAGAGGGCACCATATACTGTCGCCACGGTATGAAGGTGAATCCCATATCTTTCCTCCCAGAGATCGAAGCTAGGCCTTGGTAGTCCATCCTCAGTATACGACAACATGAATTTCATTGCTGGCCTCACGAACGACTTATAGAGCTGAACCATATTATCGAAGTCTCTATAGATCGAGAAGTGAGTTGCTATAGCCCATACAGCCATGGCTGTCTCATCTTCCTGTATTGGCAAGATCTCTCTGCCATTCATGTACCATGGGTGCCAAGAGCTAGCCAATGTACCATCGCTGTTATACTTATGATACAAAGCCCCTCCTTGATTGGGCAAAGAGGCGAGAAACCTATACACTCTAACAGCTAAGTCCCCATATCCTGCTAAATCCAGTGCGTGAGCTACGTAGGATGCATCTCTTGGCCAGCAATAGAAATAACCATCTCCATATATTTTCACTAGGCTATAATCAGAGGAGGCTATTATGGCACCATTGTCACTCATATGGGCTCTAATAACAAATAGACTGGCATTTACAAGACGCTCTAACTCCTCCGGCACTTGAAAGGATTTTGAGGATCTTAGCCAGTTGGACCATAGTAAATAGCTCCTTGCAAAGGAAGCCTAAATGGAAGTTCTATCGACTTTGGGTGAAAGAGCCCTAACCTCTTCCAGAGTTTTCCCGAGCCAAAGCGTATAGTAAACTTTGCTTGGCTTTCCTGAGCGAAGTCTTAATCGATATCCCAAGATAGACCTGACGTCCTTCCCCTGAGCTATGGGATTCCCCTCTAAGGTGTCATCCTTGACATCCCAGTCTATTTCACCTTTACCAACCGTAAATATTATGTTACCCTCCTCCTGTCCTATCAACTTAAAGGCGAGGTAACGCTTTGACTTGTAATGTATTATGGACTTTGACTTCGGATCGTAGAAGGCCGTATCACCAATTTCATTCCCATATAATGCTATTTTATTTATGAAATAAATAGATACTTGTTTCTCCTTATTAGACATAACATTTACTATTCTATAGAAAATGGGTAAGTCTGGGTCAACAAAGTCCTGTGATGTAAGTGAGAGATCCGTGTTGGCCGCACTAGTTTCAAATATCATGGAGGAGTTAAGATATCTATATTTAGGAGAAAATGAGGCGAAGGAATATGTTGAACCGTCAGAAACAATGATCATGTCAACTCCTCTTCCGTTACTCTGATTTTCCATCCCCACATAGGGGTAATATATATCAGTAATATTGGCCATGGAATCAATGTTCACCAATAGATGCCCGTTTCCTACTACCCCAACACGCACCCTTCTCCCATATAACAGCTACCATAAAAGTCTAATAGCTCTGGCAGCAAGGCGATCAATTATCACTATTTTTATCACGTTTAGTTCAGCTTTCTGATTAAGTAGTTCTGATTGCCTTAGCTTAAGGACCTTAGCTTAAGGAAAGAGTTAAATCCCTATACACTATAACGGACATGACTTTCCCTTTCGCGGTGAGGATTTCCTAGTTCAATACCCTGCGCCATTTCCAACTGGATAGATGGCCGCATTGACTTGAAAGTTCGAATCATGAAGACACGGGTACGTTATTAGTTCGACCCGGTGATGGGACAACAGCAAACTTCACTGACCCCTATTCGGATGTCTCTGTGACGATCACATGCTCATATTCATTATAGATCATACAGTAAAAGTTACCTGTTAAAAACCGAGGGAGCTATCCACCTCACGTTTTACGTCCCCCAAGACAGATATTTCTCAGTTCAAGAATGTAAAACACTTGGGCTGCAGATATATATGTCAAAAAGTCTAAGGTTGGGTTACTCATTTATTTCCAGAACAGAATATTAGTCTATATGACAATTTTAATAGCAACCATCGGATTTGAGGAGAAGTTTCTGATTAGAGCCATACTAAGACACCTGAATGAGGGAATATCAGAAATATTCATAATCAGGACCGAGGAGTCGGACGATCGTCTTAAAATGGAAAAAGCAATAGAAAATGTCAAATCCCTAGCTAAGGAAGTTTCCATACCTGTCCACGAAGTCGGGGTAAGTGTAAATAATGTATTGGACGCATTAAATAGGATCGCACAAGTCGTGACGGAAGAAACAGAGGAGAGAATTGTGGTAAATTTGAGTGGAGGACTGAGAGCGTTAGGAATCGAGGTTTTACTTTCTCTGATACTTTCTGAGAAATTGAATGCTTTGCTAGAAATCGAGTTAGAGAACCTCAGTGGCGTTATCACTTTCAAGTTAGGTGACGTACTACCCGGGGAGCTAAGAAGAGAAGACCTAATCTTAATGGGAGCATTATTAAAAGGTTCTATGTCATTATTGGAAATCTGTAAATCACTTAATTTACCTAAATCTTCCGCATGGCGGCGCGTTAAGGGCCTAATCGATAAAGGGTATGTCTCCGAATTTAAGGAAAATAGAAGGTCGGTTTTCGAACTGACTACAAAAGGAAAGTTAAGGCTTTCTCTCGTTAACCTGAAAAATGAACTTTAAACTGAGGGCTCCCTTCTCGGTCATCCCTCCTTAGTACATTTTAATCACGGTACTCTTTTGCGAAGATTTCTGCTTAGACATGCACAATTTCCTTTCGGGCTAAATACTCTCCAACACTTCTGAAGAAATAGATATTATTAATTGGAAAATTTTTAAATGGACTAACAATCAGTAACAACGGATTATTTGGAGGGATATCTCCAGACATGGCAAACATTATTTCAGCAAGTAATATATTGAATAATAACTTCTCTATATTAAATATTTTAATTAGAGAGAATCTGTCGTAATATATAATTCCATGCTAACCACATTAATACTTTTGTTGCTATTCATAGCTCTGAACCTGCGAGAGAGTTAATTACAAATAAGACAAAAATATATACGTATTAATTATATTAAGTATACATCTTCAAATCTTTCCTCAAACGCATGTCTAGACAACTTGCCTTTAATAGGGAGGACATATCCACAAAATCTACATCTGTTCCCTTTATCTAGATTCCATGTGACTAATCGATATCCATTCCTTCCTATCACAACCTTTCCACAACCTGGACAATAGGTATTCTCATAAGGACTGCCCGACACGTTTCCTATATAAACAAACTTCATCCCTTCCTCTATGGCAATTTTATAGTGTGCCTCCAATGTTTCTAGCGGGGTCCACGGAAAATTAGTCATCTTATAATCGGGGTGAAATCGTAGGAAGTGGATAGGAACTTGGTCTCCCATCAAATTAATTATTGATCTGACTAAGTTTCTCGCATAATTTAGATCATCGCCCACTTGAGGTATAATGAGGTCAGTGATCTCGACATGAACCCCCCTCTTTTGAAGTCCTGCAGCGGTCTCCAGTATGGGCTCAGGTCCTGAAGCTCCAGTGTATCTTTTTAAGAACTTAGGTGCCCCATTCCCCTTGAAATCAATTGTTATCGCGTCAAGAAAGGTGGACAGATATTCGACACCCTCAACAGTCCCATAACCGTTACTTACATAGGTATTAAAAAGTCCCTTTTTCCTTGCTTCCATGCCTATATCATGAGCAAACTCTGAAAATATCATCGGCTCATTATACGTATAGGTAATTCCATCTGCACCATAAGCCAAAGCCAGTTCCACTACTTCATTTGGAGAAAGCCTAACGCCTTCCACCCTTCTTCTTTGGCTTATCTCATAGTTCTGACAGTAGAGACACATCCAAGAGCAGCCTGTGGTAGAGATCGAGAAGACCTTGGAGCCAGGATTAAAGTGAACTAGAGGCTTCTTCTCTATGGGATCTATATGAGCGGCCTCCACCAAGCCATAGACATCCAGGTTCAATTTTCCCTCCCTAACAGACCTAACTCCACAGAACCCTACCTGACCCTCACCAATAAGGCAGCGTCTAGCACATGCTAGACATCTCACTTTCTCTCCTTCCTTTCTGAAGAGAGAAGCCTGCATTGATAAATTATAGTGGAGTACGACTATATTTTATGAGGCTATTGCTCCTCTTTAAAAGCGATCTTTCGCCAGAAGAGGTGAAGAGGAAGTTGAGGCAGTCCTCCATCGATGTGATAGATGTTAGACGTGGAAGGTATATGGAAGTAGACGTGAGGGGAGAGGATATTGACTTGAAACCAATATTCATGTTATTGGGTGAGCCACTGGAAGTAGTTAATACGGAGCATATAAGCGGGACTTTTTGGTCTAAATTTAATCAAGAAAGGTTCTGGGAATGCCATGAGTTACTGGAGGATAAGTGGCGCATAAGTGAGGGAGAGGAGAGGGACTATCTTCAAGCCCTTATATTGATCTGCACTTCCTTACTAAAGTATAAGAAAAATCAACTAGAGGTCTCCGATAAGTTGATGGAGAAAGCGTTATCTCTTATAGCCAAACTTTCTGAGGATCGCCTTCCTCTCCTGTACAGACGCCTCATCCTCGACACCTAGTGGAGATTGCCCATCAATTACACCAACTATACCTCTTCCCTGTTCAGTCTCTGCAACAATTATCTGCAGTGGGTTAGCCGTAGCCGCGAAGAGCCTAACTACTTCCTGTACTCCTTTCAATTGATTTAATATATTAATAGGATATCCTTCCTTAATATAGATGATAAATACGTGTCCGGCCCCAACCTTTAGACATTGATTTACTGCCACCTTGATTAGCTCATCATCATTCCCGTCCTTCCTTATTAACCTCTTGCCACTCGCCTCACAGAAACACAGACCAAATTTTAGATGGGGGCTAGAGGAAGCTAAAACCTCATAGAGATCCTCTACGGTCTTTATGAAGTGTGCCTGTCCTACGATTACGTTGGTTCCATCTGGAATATCCACCTGCACCACATCAAATTTAACACTCATGTCTGCGAAATTCGCTGACCACTTTTTAGGCTTGATGGGGGGTTACTTGTATAGATAGGCGTAGTCAATTGTTATTTCCATGCCTCCTGTTAGATTAATATGAATCTTTTGACCTATAGTGGTGACCAGTACGGTGTAGCTCCCTGGGGCAAGATAGAAACTAACTAACCCATCAGAGTTAGTGGCATTCTGTGCAACTAGCCCCGAGGAACTGTAAACCCAAACTTCGGCGTCGCCAAGAGGAGAGGTACCCCCAAAAGGTCCGTAGTTAATAAGGACGCTCACCTCTAATTCATACTTGCCATCTATGGTTTGGGAGGGAATTGTAGAAGTCTTTACAGTGGTTCTATAGCCTGACAGGGCGTAAACTCCTAGTGATGTTAAGACTAAAATAATAACGGCGACGGCTACGAGGATCTCCTTCTTCATGCGACGTAAAACATTTTTCCCAATATATAAATAATGTGCAACGATGCCTAGGCTGAGAACACTGGCTGAGGTGATTAAATACGTTGGATACATGAACCTTACGCCTTTACTGAGAAGATATCTTATACTCGGCGCCTTCGATGGCATAGTATTGGCTGTGAGCGTCATAATACCTCTTTACTCTCTCCATACTAAGCCTGAGACGGTTCTTCTTACTGCAGTTGGGGGGTTGTTGGGGATTTCGATTTCATCGGCATTCAATTCACTAATTGTAGAATCAGAGGAAAGGAGAATAGAGTTAAAGAACCTCGAGAGACAGTTAATGAAGAGATTGGATGGAACGGTATATGACTATGGTGCCAAGGTTGCGATCACTCTATCTGCCCTAGTTCATGGCTTGTCACCACTTTTGGGGTTTATTCCCGTGTTGACAGATATCTACTTGGGTGGAATTTTAGGTTTATTATTATCTATAACATCACTCGCCTTAACACTTACAGCTTTGGGTTTAGTCTATGAGGGCGGAATGAGGGAAAAATTAAGGGCCTCTTTAATAATGGTAATAGCCGGTTTCATGTCAGCTGGATTGGTGTATGCAGTAGCAAGATGATCCTTATATCTTAATGCAAGGATCTTTCCGTCAGAGAGGAGATAGATAGCCCTTTCCCGTCCATAGAAATATACATCCAACTCAGGGTGTTGTATAGCTCGCACATCAAATTAAACTAACTTAACCCCTTAACGTTTGCTCGTTCATGTATGCCCCTAATGCCCTAAACTAGCTCCTGGATGCTTCGTAGATACGAACTAGGAAGTTTTGTTTTAAGGTTTATACAAAAGTGAGGTGAGGTAGTTAACCCTTTGACCTCAAGAAATCTTCGTGGCCTTCCTCATCAACGTTCCTGAAGCTAAGCCTGTAACTGGCGTTTGGGTAGTTGACCTTGATTACAACACTTTTAACATTCTCAAGAGATCAGCTTGGACGGTACGTTAAGCCTGCAGAACCCTCTACCCCTAGCTAGGAGGCAAGGTGAGGCTATGAAGTGGGAAGTCTCCACCGTGAAGGGGACCTCGTCTGTAGGGGTGAAGCTAGCTCACGTTTAGAGCTTTCACTCTCAGGTATCTCCCACTAATTCTAGTCACCTTTCTCTTCATTCATGGAATTGAAGAGATACGTTGGCCCCCTGGTGTTGGGAGGGTTGGGAATTGAGATCTTGTTCAGTAAACTAGGAACGGTTGCCCTTCATGGACTCCTTATATATATTTTTGCCATAGGAATAATCCTTATCATAATAGGACTTCTATTTAAAAAAATAACAATTAAAAAACTTAAAACAATTGAACTTGATAGAAACATAATACTTCTTGATCATGAGAACAAGGTCAAGGGGGCATTGATCTACAGATTAATATTTAAAGAAAGGAATGTCCAACAGAAGTTTGATTTCTCAGAAGAAATTGAGAGATTAACTAAGGTTATCGCTAAAACTTTCCCCAAAGTAGAAGTAATCATAGTTACCTTAATGAAGAATAAACCTGGGTCCCTTCTGGTTTTAGAGGCTGAGGGAAAGGATCAAACCAGTGTAAAGAAAATTCTTATGGATGTGGGAGAGTTTATAGATAACGTAAAGGATTCATTGGCCCCTGATTTGGAGACGCTACCCTCTGAAGCCAAGAATGTTCTTCCTCTACCATGGGGTAAAGAGGGAGAAGTGCCCTTCTTGAGGATCTATGACACCATGCCAACTTCACCAACTTCCAAGTCATACTCTGTGGGATTCGACCTACAGCTTGGCGAAGCCAATGATGGATTCAACACTCCAGTGGGCGTTAAGTTGGAGGATATAGAAAGACATGTGGCAATTTTCGGAAGTACCGGTAGCGGAAAAACCAACACGGCCGCATTACTAAGCCAAGAGTTAGGAAGAGTGGGATATAGGGTGATAATATTGGATTGGCACGGGGAATATAGTAGAAAGCTGCCAAACAACGTAGTTTGGGATCACTCAAATCCATTAAAATTGAATCTACTACAGGGAAGTGAGGATCTTGATGAGATTGTTCAGATATTGGGTGACGTACTAGACTTGAGCGAGCCCCAGAGGTTCCTACTGCTTACGACTCTGCATTCCATGAAAGTAAGAAGCAGAGAGAGACTTTTTCGATCTGTAGCTGAAATAGAGGAGAACTCCTATTGGATAAGAGATGTAAAGTATGCTCTAGCAAGGAAGTTATACGTAATCTCATCCCCTAAGGCTGATATACTCTTTGATGATGTAGCGGGAGTAGGATGGTCCGAGATCCTTGAGAAGCTGAAGGGGGTAAACATTATCGATTTATCATTCGTTACTGAACTCGTATTAAGGAGGGCTTACACTTTATTCTTGCTTAAATTTTTGGTAGAAGCCCATATACGTAAATGGGACGGCAGAAGCTCTCTAATAGTATTAGAGGAGGCTCAAAACTATCTAAGAGACGAGAGCCAGTTCATAGAGCGAGTAACCTCTGAAGTAAGAAAGTATCATGTTGGGTTATGCATTGTATCACAGTCTCCATCGTCTCTGGCTGCAAGCGTCCTAAAAAATACAAATACAAAAATAGTTCATGCCATAAAATCAAATGGCGATAAATCAGTCATAAGGGAATCAATGTCCTTAGAAGAGAAGTTATGGTCCTCGCTTGATAAACTTAAGATGGGAGAGGCAATAGTGAGCAGTCCATCCCTCCCCCAACCAGTAGTTGTAAAAATAAAAAAGGTCTAATCCTCATCCTTTTTCTCTTCTGACTTCTTGCTCTCTCCGCCCTTAGGCTCACTCTTCTTTCCAGCTGCTATCAGATCGTCTATCCTTAAGATCAGGGTGGCGGCCTCAGTGGCTGCCTTTATTGAGTTGGTCTTAACCACTCTCGGCTCTACCACTCCTAACTTCCACATGTCATCAGGCTGGCCTGTGAACACATTAACACCATACCACTTATTGCCTTCATTCTCATGGAGACTCCTCAGCTTCATCAGGAAGTCAATCGGATCCAATCCAGAGTTCTCCATCAGTGTAACAGGAAGACCCTCTATAGCGTTAGCGTAGGCCTCTATAGCAAGTTGCTCCTTTCCACCAACCTGAGGAGCTAGCTTCCTAAGTCTCTTAGCTATCTCTATCTCTACTGCGCCTCCTCCAGCCACGACTCGACCATCTCTAATCACGTCGGCAGTTGTGCCTAGAGCATCTTTTATTGCTCTCTCCGTCTCATCAACGACCCTCTCTAATCCTCCCCTTATCAGAATACTCACGGCCTTGGGGTTCTTGGCACCTTCTACGAAGACCATCTTATCTTCTCCTACCTTCCTCTCCTCAACTAACTCAGCATAGCCGAGGTCTTGGGCGGTCAACTCATCTATGTCAGAAACCACTCTGCCTCCGGTTGCCCTGGATAGCTTCTCCAGATCGCTCTGCTTAGCCCTTCTCACTGCCAATATACCATGCTTAGCCAGGAAGTGTTGAGCAACATCATCGATTCCCTTCTGGCATATTACCACGTTAGCTCCGCTGGCCACTATCTTATCGACTTTTTCCTTAAGGATTGACTCATCCTCCTCAAGGAACTTCTTCATTTGTGTAGGATCATTTATCCTGATCTCAGCGTCAATCTCTGGTTTCTCGACCTCAAGTGGGGCGTTAAGCAATGCTATCCTAGCCTTCTCAACCCTCTTAGGCATCCCTGGGTGAACGACTTCTTTGTCTACTACTATACCATAGACTAACTGCGTATCCCTTATGCTACCTCCGTGCTTCTTTACTAACTGCACATTGTCCAGGTCCACGTACCATCTGTCGCCTCTCTTCTCAGTGACCTGAGTAACAGCTTTTACCACTATATCAGAAATGTAGTCTCTGGCTCCTGCAACTGCTTTACTGTTAAGGGAAGTATGGGCCACTTTCCTCAAAGTATCCAAGTCATCTACAGTAACCTTAGCACTTAGCTCATCCACCGCCTTAATGGCCTCCTCCTCAGCCTTCTTATAACCACTAACTATGACTGTTGGATGAATATCTTTGTAGAGAAGATCCTCGGCCCTCTTGACCAACTCCCCTGCTAATATTACGGCCGTTTTAGTTCCGTCTGCTGTCTCCTCGTCCTGCCCCTTTGCGATCTGTACTAACAATTTTGCTGCAGGGTGCTGCAGATCCATTTTGTCAAGAATAGTAGCTCCGTCATTGGTTATGGTAATGTCTCCTAGGCTATCTACGAGCATCTTGTCCATGCCCCTCGGGCCATAGGTGGTCTTAAGCATCTCCTGCACTATCTTAACTGCCGATATGTTGACCCTTAGGGCCTCCTTGCCGTAACTCCTACTAGAGCCTTCCTTCAATATTATGACAGGTATACCCTCTGGAGTTTGAGCAACCGTAGCTGTTGAGGACATTTACTTATCACCTTTCACTGCCTCTTAAGAAATGGTTCTATAAAAATTTTTCTGGACCATCTCTAGGCTAAGATTGTCCATAAGAGGAACGTAAACCGAATTGGAAAGGAGCCGCCGACGGGACTTGAACCCGCGACCACCGGCTCTCTAGCCTAAGTTACGAGGCCGGCGCTCTACCGCTGAGCTACGGCGGCAAATATCCTCTCTTTAACAACTTTATAGTATCTTATAGCCCTTTCGATTAGTTCTTTGTATGCGCCCAAATAGTTCTTTGGAGAGAGAGCCAAATTGAGTTCCTGTTCTGTAACTAGGGAAGTCACCTTGGGCTCTCTGATTGCCGCTTCATAGAGGGAAATTCCATCATTCCTGACTGTCTTAGTCAAGGCAGAGACTATATTATGGGCCATATGTCTAGGTAGTCCTTTCCTTGTGAGAAGCAGCATTAAACTCTCCCCCATTATCCCACCCTTAGTAAGGTCCAAGTTTTGAATCATCCTTTCCTCATTTACTCTCAAGCCTCTCAGAAGCTCATCGAAACTGTCTACCATTTCGTCAATAATCATTAGAGAGTGAGAAATCATTATCCTTTCGGATGAGCTATTGGTTAGGTCCCTCTCATGCCAGGTTGGTATGTTCTCTAAGGCAGGAACCACCATCCCCCTTAAGACTTTGGATAAACCGCATATCTTCTCCGATATGACTGGATTCTCCTTCTGGGGCATTGTGCTGCTTCCCACCCTGGATTCCGCCGCCTCTGCCAATTCCCCTATCTCTGGCCTCATGAGTTCCCTGACCTCGAGGGCAAATCTTTCAAGCTGGGAGCCCAGTATGGCAAGTTGGCAGATCAATTCTGCATGTCCATCCCTAGGGGCTATCTGAGTAGATATTTCATGAACTGGTAAACCCAACCTCCTTGAAACCTCCCTTTGTATAGAGATCCAATTTTTTCCCCATCCCGCCCCAGTTCCAACGGCCCCCGCCATCTTAATTTTCAATAGTCTAGTCTTAAGTTCCTCAAGTCGTTCCAGGGATCTACTTAGCTCGTATACGTAATTAGCCATTTTGAACCCTAGAGTTATGGGTAAGGCATGCTGACCATGCGTTCTTCCCACCATGATGGTTTCCATATATTTCTGAGCCAAAGAGGAGAGAAAATCTAGGGATCTCAGAAGCTTAGTTTCAAGAAGTAGGAGCGCATCCCTAAAAATAAGGGAATAGGCAGTATCGACTATATCATAACTCGTGGCACCATAATGTACTAATTTTCCCGCTTCACCGGCCTTCTCGGCCAACACCACAGCCATCGCCATAACATCATGTCCTGTCTTCTTCTCCATTTCATCGACTTCCTCTAGGGTAACGGTTGATGAGGCCTGGTTAACTGACGCGACTTCGCGGGGATCCATCATACCAACTTCAGCTAGGGCCTCTAACAACGTAATTTCTACCTTCAACATGGTCTTTAGTAAATGGGTCCTTGAGAAGAGCTCCCTCATCTCATTGCTCCCATACCTCCAATCTAGGGGACAAACCGACATGCCTAGAAGTCTATTTAAGGGGTTTAAGGTTTAATCCAAGTGATGAGAGTAGCCACTTTAGGTAGTCACTCGTCTCTTCAAATACTTCACGGTTTGAAAATGGAAGGACTAGAGACGGCCGTAATTACCGAGAAAAGTAGAGAGAGCTTCTATAGACAGTTTGGCTTCATCGATCATGTGCTCTCTTACCAGGAACCAGACCAGGCCGTAGATCTGCTTAATTCTGCGGGAGATGTAATTGTGCCTCACGGAAGCCTCATCGAACACATAGGCCTTGCCAAGGCCTCTAAGCTTAAGGACAAGAGCATATTTGGTACTAGGAACCTTTTCCAATGGGAGTCGAATCAGAAAAGGAAAATGAATCTTTTGAGATCTGCTAAAATAAAAGTGCCTAAAGAGTTCGAGAGCCCAGATGACGTAGATAGAAGAGTCATAGTGAAGCTGCCAGGAGCCAAGGGAGGTAAAGGTTATTTTTTAGCAGAAGGAAAAGAAGAAGTAAGGAAAGGTTTAGAGAGACTGAGATCTATTGGTCTAATCAAGGATGAAAAAGAAGTACTCATTCAGGAGTACATAGTGGGAGTTCCGATGTATTTTCAATTTTTCAGAAGTGTTATCAGGAACAGGGTAGAGATAACAGGGATGGACATCAGATATGAGTCGAATGTTGACGGCCTCAGGAGGCTAGGGAAGGTGGATGGCGTGAACCCGACGTTTGTAGTAGTAGGTAACATCCCCGTGGTTGCCAGGGAAAGTCTGCTTCCTGAAATTATGAATTACGCTGAGTCTTTCACGACAGTCGTGGATCAAATAGTAGGGCCAAGGATGATAGGACCGTTCTGTTTGGAAACTGTTGTGACTGATGAGATGGAGATAGTATCATTCGAGTTCTCTGGCAGAATTGTTGCTGGCACTAATTTGTACGTTTACGGAAGTCCCTATAGTTGGTTATACTGGAACGAACCAATGAGCGTGGGGAGGAGAATAGGAAGAGAACTGAAGGAAGCTCAGGAGAGGGGAAAACTGCAGGAGGTGCTAACTTGAGGATAGCTGCCCTAGCCAGTCATTCGGCGCTTGACGTGTTCGATGGAGCAAAGGATGAAGGCTATGAGACAATAGCCATCTCAAAGAAAGGCAGAGAGAGGCCATACATGGAATTCAATGCCGTAGTGGATCATCATATAATCGTGGACGACTTTAAGGAAATACCAACTGAAAGGATCTCTTCGAAGCTTAACGAAATGGAAGCCATAATGGTTCCAAACAGAAGCCTGGCAGTTTATGTAGGTTATGATTCGATAGAGAAAATGAGGTTAAAATTCTTCGGAAATAGATTCATGCTAAGGTGGGAGGAGAGGACGGGTTCAAAGAACTACTACGCCCTTCTAGATAAGGCAAGGATAAAACGTCCTAGAACCTACACCCTACAGGACAAGATTGAGGGACCAGTAATTGTTAAGGTCCAAGAGGCCAAGAGAAAGGTGGAGAGAGGCTTCTTCTTCGCAGCCAATGATAGAGACCTTAGAGAAAAACTGGATGCCCAGGTTAAGGCAGGAATTGTAGATCCCAAGGATATGGAAAAATCGGTAATAGAGGAACTGATCTTAGGGGCTCATTTTAACGTAAATTTCTTCTATAGTCCAATTAGGAACAGAGTTGAGCTACATAGTGTAGATAGAAGAATCCAGAGCGACTGGGACGGGTTTTACAGACTTCCAGCTGAATTACAGCTTAAAATGCAGAGCCAACCTAGGTTGGTTGAGGTAGGACATGAAGGGGCAACATTAAGGGAAAGTTTGCTCCAGGGAGTATTTGAGATGGGCTACTCTTTCGTCCAGGCTACAAAAGAGTTAGAGCCACCAGGGATAATTGGACCATTCACCCTTCAAATGATGGTAACTCCTGATCTAGATTTGGTTGTATATGATGTAGCCCCCAGAATAGGAGGAGGAACCAACGCCCATATGGGAGTAGGAAGTCAATACTCCAAACTATATTGGCGTGAACCAATGAGCGTGGGGAGGAGAATAGGAAGAGAACTGAAGGAAGCTCAGGAGAGGGGAAAACTGCAGGAGGTGCTGAGTTAGAACGTTCTTTTACGTGAACTTACCCCGCCCTCATGGAGCTTCACTCCTTGGGCTGAGGTTTACCGCTTCATAGTCTCACTCCTAGTATCACCTCGCCCATGGATAGAGGGCTTCACTGGCTCAACACTCCCAACCGTGAAGATATTCCAAGTTGTCCATAGATTTAATGGGAGAGACATACTTCACGGACCCTTGCTTTAACTGAAGAGTCTCGGTGACCTTACTCGGTCCGCGACTGCCATCACTAAAATATTAGAAAATTTGTTTAAAAATCTTTAGGAGATATCTATCCCTTCACGGAAGGGCCTTCTGCACAAAACCCGCGAAGATAAATATCAAAATGTAGATCCAGTAATCTTTTTCTTATCATTTCATGACCTCATCTACTTTTTCTTCATTATAGTTTACGTGTGGGAAGGGTTTTATACAGGCTATCAATCGGTATTAAAACGGTGGTTCATGCTCGATATTGTGGTAGGCGGCTTTTTCGGTGATGAGGGTAAGGGAAAAATCTGCTCCTTCCTTTCATTGAGGGACTCTCCAGTAGCAGCGGTGAGAACTGGCTCAATTAACGCTGGGCATACTGTAACCCATGAGGGTAGAAGTTGGAAAATTAGGATCGTCCCCTCTGCATTCACTAATTCGAAGACTGAGTTACTAATTGGTCCTGGTGCACTAACAAGTGTAGAGGTTCTATCCAATGAAATCGAAGGCACTGGCGTCGCAGGAAGGATATTCCTTGATCCTCATGTTGGTATAATAACAAAGGAGGAGGTCGAGCAGGAGAGAGCTGATGACTATCTTATAAATAAAATAGGTAGCACAGCTCAAGGAGTCGGATATGCCGAGGCCAAAAGGGTCTTAAGGAAACTAAGACTTGCCGAGGATTACAACGAATTGAAAGGAATGCTCGTCGACGTACCATCTAGGGTAATATCTCATATAGAGAAGGGAAGTAAAGTCATGGCAGAGGGCACGCAAGGGCATTACCTAAGCCTATATCACGGTTCATATCCGTTTGTCACTAGCAGAAACGTTACTGCGTCGGGAATCTTAAGCGAAGTGGGTGTAGGGCCTAAGTATGTGAAGGAAGTAATCATTGTATTCAAGTCCTTCGTTACTAGAGTAGGACAAGGTGAGCTACCGGGAGAGTTGGAGGAGGAAAAAGCTGATCAACTAGGCTTGATAGAAAGGGGGACAGTAACGGGAAGGAGGAGGAGGGTTTCTCCCTTTAATTTAGATCTGGCCAGGAAAGCAATTCAACTAAATGGTGCCACACAGGTTAGCATAACTAAGCTTGATTGGCTGTTCAAAGAGGCCTATAATGTGAAAGAGTACTCAAAGCTCCCGCAGGAGGCCAAGAGGTGGTTGGATGAGATCGAATCCCAGCTAAAGGTCCCTATAACTTTGATAGGAACAGGAGAAGAGAGCATGAGCACTATAGACCTGAGGAGGGAGAAAGGAATTGAAGTATGATGTTGTGATAATTGGGGCAGGACCAGCAGGTCTCTTCGGAGCCTATGAGCTATCGAATAATATTAGAGAAGGGCAAAAAATTCTTCTAATAGATAAAGGGGCTAGGGCAAGTGTAAGGGCCTGTCCATTACTTTCACCAAAGGAAAAATGCACCTTCTGCACGCCCTGCCATATAACGTACGGTATTGGAGGAGCAGGGACATACAGCAGTGGGATAATTAACCTAAGACCAGACATAGGTGGAGAATTACATGAACTTCTCAAGAACTGGAATGAGGCTCAATCCATGATCGATTACGTGGACGAGGTCCTGGTCTCTTTTGGTGCGCCAAGGGATAGAATATTCACTCCTAATGACGAAAAGGTGAAGGAAGTCCAAAAGAGGGCAGCAAAGGCCGGTGCCGAGTTCGTTCCCATTAAACAGAGGCATATAGGAACCGACAAGACACCCGAAGTTATAGAAAACATGACCAAATATGTAGAGTCACGTGGGGTTAAGGTCAGCGATATGACAACAGTATTTGAGATACAGAAGAAGGATGGAATCTTCAATCTGAAAACTTCTAGGGGAGAAGTGGAGGCTAACATAATATTGGCGGCACCAGGGAGAGCTGGAGCCCAATGGTTTTACTCAGAGGCGAAAAAGTTAGGAGTGGATATGGCACCAGCTCCCTTAGACATCGGAGTTAGAGTTGAAGTAGAGGCCCTTGTATTTGATGAGGTGACTGCTGCCACATGGGATCCGAAGATAATCCTCTACACCAGAAAGTATGACGATAAAGTGAGAACTTTCTGCGTAAATCCACGTGGATATATAATGAAGGAAGTTTATGCGGATGGAACCATAGGGGTTAATGGAGAAACTTACGCGGATAAGAAAAGTG
>JAFMDM010000127.1 GCA_017857195.1 Methanobacteriota archaeon | reverse complement strand
TCCCAATGCTCTAGATAAAGAATGCATGGCATAGGTGTAGTAACCTCCTGTAGAGGAGTATTTGGTTGATAACTTATACACAACTATTCCGTTGATAAAAACAATTCCTGTCGCTATTAACATAACTATTGGTGAGAAGGCTCCAGAATAGGCAAAAACTGCAGTAAGGTAAGTTAACATGCTAAGGAAGGGCGCCTGTCCACCTAAGGAAAGGAAGAATACATCCTTGAAGTTTAACTCCCTCCTGAGGGGACCAGACGCCTCTCGATGTGATTCCTCTGTAGCAGTCTCCATAGATATTACGTAGGTTCTTTCTAAACGGTATGAGCTTTAATAATTTTCGAGGGGCATACTATAACTACAATAATATTGTTTAAATTCCATGTGTAAGTGTATCTTATTTGAGAGCTCCTGCAATGGGTTGATCTGGACTCTACTCTCCTTGCCACGTCCTCTGGGTATTGATGCCCCAGTTGAAGGTTTCAAGTTAAGATTGTCCACCCATAGCGAATGGTTCTTTCGCAAAGCTCCTTCATTTTCCCTGAAGAGGTCTCGCCTACCTACTATAATCTTCCCTATCACAGGACTTGAGACCTCTGGAACCTCCCTAACTGCGGGACAGAGGGCGATGAAGGCCTCGCTGCACCCCTTTAAGGCAATATCTATGGCTAACCTGCCTTCTTGAGAGAAGGCGGCTGAAATTACAGGTCCAAGGAAGTTCAGCACCTTAATCCACTTCCTGACCTCCTCTAACACCTTACTCCAATCGTCTCAACAATATGCACAACAGGAGTTTTTGGCATGACCGCAAGAACCCCAATTTTCCCCTTACTTTTCCTCACCTTGGAAATTCCTCATCAATTCATCCATTCCTTCTGTGCATGACCATTAGGAGAGGACCATGTCCAGAACCCAGAACATATAGTACCATTGTCCAACTTCCCTCTTGGAGCCTCCCTAAATTTAGGCTCCCCTTTCCGGAGCTCAGATGACTGTCGCTCGTTCCAATAGTATCCTTACCTCACTCCCCTCTTAACTAATTCTACTGCCTAGCTTTTCCTTCCTAGCCCCGCCAATACTCACGCTTTTAGAAGAAGAACCTCCACTTAAGGTGAGGAGACCTAGATTGAGCGAACTCGGCTCTCTTCTTCAACTTCTCCCATCACTGCTCCACGAGCGCTTGAAATACCCAATCCTGCGTAAGGTTGAACTCGTCCCAATCCATGTGAAGATTCCTAATAAGACTTATGTAGTGTTAAGCTGTCAGGGAGCACGGAAGATCTGACTCTTTTAGTCAAGGTTTTTATCTTATATTGCATGATCTCTTGATGCTCTCTTTTGGGTTCAGACCCATGGGGATTGCGGCAAGAAAAATCCTTAACATGGATGAAGGGTTATTCGATTCTAACATCAAGTGTCAAAATCATAAAATGGAACTTGTTCCTAAACAAAGGGTTGAGGGATTGTTAACAACCAGAAGGGTAAATTGGACTGGGAAATCGTGTTAGCGCAGTATTAAAGGAGGTATCGCCCTTGAAAATTAACCCTTTAATTCCATCCCTGAGTTGGGTTGTTGGAATTGCTGTTCAGATCCTAGTGCTTATAGAGACCTTTCAAGCCGAGTCCTCTCTTCTCCCTCAACTTATTTCCTCAGGAAATTCCTCACCTCAGCTCCTGGGGCATCAGTTGATCGCCGAATTACTCCCTAGACTACTACCTTTTCTTCTCACCTCATTTGGGGTAGGACTGGTTGTCTTGGTTGTGGTTTGCTTCACCTTACGCTACTGTCTCAGTCAACTTACCTCGTTTAGGAGTAAAGCCCTAGAGAGCGCTCTTCAAGGGAATCCCGTTGAGGTCGATGCGCTAAAGTCCCAACTATCATCAATATCGATAAGAGATCCGATTCAATGGCCCTTACTATTGGGAGGGGTTGGAGCCATAAATCAGCTTGTCTCCCTCTATTCGCTTGAGCTGGGGGGAAGTACATTTGAGTTGATACTGTCCTTAGCCTTTCTGGGACTACTGCTCTATCTCCTCTACCATGTCGAGAGTACAGCCAGAAGACTGCACCTACTCATTCCCTCTGGGGAAGTTCCTGAGAGAGGATTGGGACTCTACGTCGTGCTTTCAATAATAACAGTTGGGCTTTTCCTAATCTATTGGCTCTATGCTGTGGTCAAGGATGTGAATGCCCTAGCTTAAATTTCCAGTTGAGAACTTCATTTCATGTTTAGCGTTAAGGGAAAGGTTTCGGTGGTAACCGGATCGGGGAGAGGTATAGGGAGGGCAGTCGCACTAGCCCTGGGAGCGGAGGGCTCTAAGCTAGTCATAAACGCCAAGAAGGGAGTTCAAGAGGTCAATGAGACGGAGAGGGAACTCAAGGAGATAGGTGCGGAGTCCATTTCAGTTCTGGCGGACGTAGGAACGAGGGAGGGCTGTAGGAACTTGATACAGAAAGCCATGGAGAGGTTCGGTTCGGTGGACGTTTTGATTAACAATGCCGGCCTTGGGATTTATAGGGAGTTCCTGGAACTGGATGACCAGATAATTGACAAGGTACTACGGACCAGCCTGAACTCCGCCATCTATTGTTCACACGAGGCAACCAAGGTCATGAACGAGGGAGTCATAATTAATATGTCCTCAATTGCCGGCATATTGCCCTTCAAGGGACTCTCCATTTACAGTGTGGCGAAGGAAGGAATGCTGGCTCTCACCAAGGCAATGGCAAGAGAGCTGGCCCCCAGGATAAGAGTTAACGCAGTGGCCCCTGGGGTCGTGAGAACTAAGATGGGAGATAGCCTCATATCCCTTCTTGGAGTGGACGAGGAGACCTTCGCAAAAAAATACACCCTTCTGGGTAGGGTGGTGACACCAGAGGACGTAGCTCAGGCTGTTCTCTTCTTAGTCAAGATGCCCACAATTACTGGTCAGACCATAGTGGTCGATAGCGGGCAACTATTGGTGGGCAGCTGATGAGGCTTTTCCTCACAGGAAGGCCAGGGGTAGGGAAGACCACCTTAATCGTTAATTTGATGGAATCAATGAAGGAGGTGAAATTCGGTGGATTCATCACTCCCGAGGTGAGAGAAAGGGAGAGAAGAGTTGGCTTCAAACTGGTTGACGTTTTAACTGGGGAAAGCACCTGGTTGGCCAAGGAGGGAGGTTCCTCCGTTGGAAGGTATGCCATAATGAAGGAGGCCGGCACCCTGGGTTTGGCCTCAGTGAGGAGGGCCATAAAGGAGGCTGACGTAATAATCATGGACGAGGTTGGACCCATGGAGTTAAAGTTACTTGAACTTAAGGCAGGAATTCAAGAGGCCCTCACATCAGACAAACCGGTAGTCGGTACCGTTCACAGGACGGTGAGGGACCTAGGCGTGGATTATGAAAGAATTACTGTCACTGAAGAAAACAGGAGTTCACTCCTTCCCGTCCTTATCTCTAGGCTCAGGTCCGTTTTGAGGGAGGGGACCTAAGGTCTCCTCCACTTCCCTAAGTTTTCCCTCCTTCTTTAACTTCTCCAAGGTAGTGGCCCAGGTGACGAAACAATCAAGCACAGTCTCCGTCACTCCAACGCACCTCTGAAGAGCCTTAGCACCCTGTCCCATGCGTCCCTGGCTGCGCCCACGTTGTAGGTGGGCCTTGAGTCGTTGAAGAAAGCATGGACGGCACCTGGATAGATCTTGAGTTCGAAGTCCTTCTTGTACTTCACCATAACAGACATGAGTTCAGGCAAACCTGAGTTAATGTACATATCTTCCCCAGCGTACAGTCCCATGACCTTACCTCTTATGTTCTCCACTTTTTCAACCGGCCTCGGGTTGGCCCCGTAGAACACCACAGTGGCGTCCACGGGCGCCTCTGTGGCAAGTTGGAACACCAATCCTCCCCCCATACAGAACCCTACGCTTCCCACTTTCCCCACCTTCTCCTTAAGTTGTCTATGTATCGAGATTAGGTCTTTCACCATTCTCTCCTCCATGGATGCTCTGTTTAGCACCAAGGTCTCCACCACTTTCCTCTGGGACTCATTTGCCTTAGCCAGTATCTCCTGTACCATGTTTGGGTCCCTCCTCCTCTCTGGAGGAACTGACCAAACCAAACTCATGGCCGATTCAATGTTCTTAGGAGTGAGCAACTCTCCCTCCTTGGAGTAAAGGTTCGGCGCAACTGCTAGGTAGCCTTCCCTAGCGAAACGTCTGGCCACGTCCCTTATATGGTCCTCAAGTCCCCAAATCTCGTGAACTACTATTACCGCCGCCCTCGGTGACTCGGGGGTGGCCTGGTATACGTTAACGTCTCCGCTCTCTGCTGCCATTTTTATTTCGGATGTGGATATGCTCATAACCCTTGGATCGGTATAGGGTTAATATACTATTTTCCCACCCCGCTCAATCAGATAGGTCATCAAAAAGATATATCGAAATAATTATAAGGGCCCCCAATTACCCTCTAAGTATGTCCTCTAGGAGCCCCCACGCCAACACTACCCTAGCTGTGCTGGCAGGGATGTTGATAATCATCAACTACGTGGAAACCATGGTGGTTCCAGCTCTTCCCAAAATAGAGAGCGACTTCAACACGACCGCCACGACGGCCGCCTGGATAACCAGTGCCTACCTAGTTGTGGGTGCAGTGGTATCACCTCTCTTCGGTAAGATGGGAGATAGATATGGTAAGAAGAAGATGTATCTGGTCTCCGTTGGTTTTTATATTTTGGCAGTTGGGTTGGCGGGTCTCTCCCCCACGATCTACTTCCTCATTGCGGCCAGGGCTATTCAGGGCTTAGGGTACGCTATGTTCCCAATAGCAATATCCATAATAACTGACGTCTTCCCAAGGAACGAAA
>JAFMDM010000126.1 GCA_017857195.1 Methanobacteriota archaeon | reverse complement strand
GAGAGTTGACCAGAGGAAGGCATCTTAAGGAGAGATAATTGTTTACGCTTAATATTTTTACCCCGCCCCTAGAAGGGGCGAGGTTTGCTGTTCTTTTTATCAACATCCTCGCATCATATATGAGTATGCCAACGTGCTAGACTATTTAGGTAGGGAGGGCGAAGCTATCCCCCTCTATATGGAAGCCCTCTCTAAGGGGATCTCCGGTGAACTTAGGAAGAGCTGTCTTATACAACTGGGAAGTTCCCTTAGGGTGGTGGGTGAGTTGGAAAAGAGTAGACAGGTGCTTCTAAACGTCTATAAGGACAGTGGTGAACCAGCGTCGCTTCTGTTCCTGACACTCACACTTCACGACATGGGAAAAGACCTTGAGGCGCTCTGCACGCTTTCGGAATCCCTATTGGGCAAGGAGGAGGGATTGATCTCAAACTATAGGAGAGCATTGACCAACTATCTTCATCAAATTTGTTTAAGGTAAAGTTAAGAATTTCTATGTGGACATGGTTGAACCGTCCGTTAAGGTGAGGAAAGCTACTCTACATCTCTAAAAGTCTCAACCTCTCCATCGTCTCCAAACCTTACATAGAACTTAGTTTCCCTTCCCCTGGATCTGGCTACGCACGTTCTCCCCGTATAATAGTTTCCTCTGATTTCCAGTTCCTCCACCCTCTCCCAACCCTTTCTCCGCTTCACCTCCTGAACCATGTTGCGGAACTCCTTGGCACACATGTCGCAACAGAAGAATAGTTCATTCCCCTCCACCTCCTCGTGATAGTCTCCCCACGTTGCTCCGCAGAGGGCACACCCCCTCTCTTTAGTTCCTACCTCCTCACCATTTACCAGAACTCTCAACCAGTAACCGCCTCCACAACCTTAACTAGTCCAGGTTCGAACTGCATTCCCCTCTCCAATCTTGCCATAAGGTACTTTGAGAAGGCGTCAAACGACCTCAACACAGTCACTTGAACCAATTCCTTGTCCTTAGCGTACTTCTCCACTGTCTCCAACGCCTCTCCCGCATGTTTTTGATCGGCCTCATATCCCTCCCTCAGGAAGTCCTTCACCTCCCTGGGAAAATCTTGAGAGTCCAGTATTGATTCCTTGAAGTAATGCATCTTAGCACCGTACTTCCTCAAAGTCCTATCAGCCACCAGCTCCAGGCTATGCATTGCAGCCATAACCTCCGCCCATTCCCGGGTCTCCGCAATTTTCCTCCAGGTCCTAATGGAGGACGCCGTGGCGGGGAGGGGAGGAGTGGAAAGTATTTCCTCCCTTCTCATACCAAGGCTCTCTCCCATCCTTATGAGAAGCTCATAGTGAGCCGGCCTTCCCATGAAACCGAAGAACTCAACCTCCATGTTCTCCATCTCCGATCTAACTACGTCGTCCCTGTCCGTTTTGTATATTATGGCAGCCAGAACCCTGACCCAATTTCTCAGGAAATGTTGATGTTCCAAGACGTACCCTAAAAGGACACCCCTGGTAGGACTCTGCATGGCCAATATGAAGGGATGGGGCCTTTCCCCATAGAACTTCTCCACGAACCTCCTCCTTATCCATTGGGCAAGTCCGTCCTTAAGGGAGAAGAACTCCTCAAGCGAACCCGTTAATTCCTCCTCCGTCAGCTCTTTGATGGTCAGATTCCTATTCAACCACATAACATGCTGCACGTCGCTGGAGTTGCTCTTCGATCTAATGTGGGAGGAAATCTGATCCCAGTAGGGAGATCTATATTCACATACCGGACAAATGGCCATGAGTTAGTTTACATTCTGGAGTAAATATATTCGTCATTAATCGGCAACGTTGAACATTGTATGAAAGGCGGGGTTTGAGGGATGTTAAATTTCGTTGATGAAACCTTTTGTTAGTCCTTGATTCATTCACTGGCGGTTAGCGGGGGAACATGCTTTTCTTTTCACCAGTTCAATTAGGCTTGTGAAATTCAACACTAAGGCAGTTCATTCGGGGGAAATTGAAGATCCCCGTTTTGGTAACGTTGTAACCCCCATATTCCAGACCTCCACCTTTCTACAACCTAACCCGAGCTCAGAGCCATATCTCGATCTTACGAGCGGTGGACCTTTTCTTTACACCAGATGGGGGAACCCAACCCTTCAGTCGTTGGAGCAGAAATACGCAGCCCTGGAGGAGGCGAAGTTTGCCCTATCCTTCTCCTCAGGAATGTCCGCCATATCCTCTGCGGTAATGGCAATGGTGAAGGCAGGGCAATCCATCCTGTCTGTTGCTGAGCTATACGGTCAGACGTTCCACCTGTTCGCTCACGTTTTACCCAAATATGGCGTAAGGGTCGACTTCGTTCCCGCCGATAAACTAAATGAACTTGACGTGAAGATGGAAGACTATTCCCTTGTTTACCTTGAATCAATAACTAACCCTCTCCTCAAAGTGTTGGATATAAGGGAGATTTCCAAGGCCGCCGCGGAATCCCACGTACCGGTCCTAGTGGATGCGACCTTCGCCTCTCCCTTCAACCAGAGGCCACTTGAGTTGGGGGCTGAGGTGGTTGTCCACAGTGCCACCAAGTACATTGCTGGCCACAGCGACGTGATCATAGGTGTTGCGGGGACCAATTCAGAGGAGAGATTTAAGGGGTTGGTGTCCTCGAGGAAGGACTTCGGAGGCTCACCGGACCCCCATCAGGCCTACCTTACCCTCAGGGGATTGAAGACCTTGGGGCTCAGGGTTGAGAGACAGAACTCCAATGCAATGGCACTTGCCAAGATGTTAAATCAGAGTAGAAAGGTGAGAACAGTACACTATCCAGGCCTAACTGACTCCCCATACTTCAACGTGGCAAGGAGGAACCTGACGGGGTTCGGGGGAATGGTGTCCTTTGAACTTAGAGACGAGGAATGTGCCAAGAGGTTCCTTCGATCCCTCACCATTCCGAGGTCAGCCCCAAGCCTCGGAGGAGTGGAGAGCCTCATCACCAGACCTGTGGAGACCAGTCATTCCTCTCTGAGTAAGGAGGAAAGGGAAAAGATAGGAATAAGGGATTCCTTGGTGAGGTTCTCGGCTGGTATAGAGGACCAGGAGGATCTGTTGGAGGACTTCCAAAGGGCCCTGGAGGCCTGTTGATTATCATCCCTTTTGCCAGTTCACTCAGGAGGAATCTCCCTATATGTTACGGACAGGTCTATTCCCCTCCTGTTATTAACGATCCTTGCCACGACGTAGGTTAAAATTCCCAGGCCGAAGAGGCTCCCCAGGTAGATCACTCCTCCCGCGTTTACTCCCGCTGACGATATGACACCGAAGTAAGGATTGGTGAATGCCTCATATCCTAGACCAAGGAGGAGAGGGAGGGACGCTATTCCCAGGACCTGAAGACGCCTACTCCTCAACCTCGTTCCCCACCATACACCTGCCAACGAGACGGCGATTAGGTAAACCACTGCCAACGGAGTATAGCTGTACAGTGCCTGGGTTCCCTGAGGGGAGATGAGGGGAACTGCCAGGAACGCCAATGTTACCACAAGGTCGAGGAGGTGTGCGAAGGCCGGGGAGCCGGCCCTGTTCAACCTGGAGAAGGCCTCTGGGAATATTCTGTCAAACGAGAATGCGAAGACGTATCTGGCGAAAACCACTATGCCGAAGGACATTACGAAGTAGTTCCACGCCATTAACCCTATTCCTATTACCCACTGTAGTATTGGATTTCCGGCGAGAGCAATAGACACCGTCCAGAAGTTGTAGATGTCGGTTCCGTAAAGTCCGAAATTGAACCCATATCCTGCCGCAAGATCCATGAGCAGGAAAGGTATGGCGGTGAGAAGCAAGGTGAGTACGCTCCCCAGCACCAGATTGTACTTAAGAGCTCTCTGACCCCTAATCTCTCCCCCCACCGCTGGTCCGGCGTAGAGCCATATGAAGGCGAAGGATGCAAAATAGGGTATCATATACAGTGTTGCTGGGAGACTGAAGGCAGGTCCGTTGTAGGGCTGTGGGGAGAGCCCCATGGCATTCAGGAACGGAATTATCCTGGTGTGAAAGTCAGTTAGGTTAGCTGCAATGATGCCAATGGCAATTATAGTCGACGCCACACTGAGAAGTCCGAGGTATGATGTAAGTTTGAATCCCCAGGAGGGCTTGAAGATATTGATTGCCACAATGACAGCAAAGGCAATTGCCGCCAGGAAATACAGAATCACCTCCTGTGCCAACGAGAGCTGTCCATATGGATTGACCAATACGTGGTTCGCAATCCAGACCAGAGAGGGCATCTTATCCAACGAGCCAACCGTCAGCAGGAAGTAATTGGCCGCAGCCACGGAGAAGAAGGCCGAAAGGGCGAAGAATGGAGGCATATTGAAGGCCAAGGCGACTCCCAACACTGCCCCCAGAGGTCCGTTAATCCCCCTGGAGATCCATACGTAGTCTCCTCCAGTCCTTGGCACCCTAACCAGAAGTCCAGAGTAGAGGAGCAGGAGGGGTACTGTGAGGAGGAAGGTGATCACCGCCGCCAGCCAAAGCACGGCCCCCTTCACCTCATACGGACTTATTCCTGTGAAAATCGCCAACCCCGCCCCCATGTTGGCCACGTTCAGCATTGTGGCGTCAATCAGAGAAGCCCTCCTCACGAGGCCGGAGGTCTCCCTGACGAAGGGTCTCATGGAGGGAGATTAGTTTAAAAATATTTAAGATTTATGGTCGAATGTTTGTTCGGAAGAGAATTGTATAGCTAAAAGTGAGAGAGAGCTTACTCCCACCTTCAAAACGTCCTCGTCTATGGTGAACTTGGAGCTGTGGTTAGGATAGATGCAGCCCTTTGACTCATTTCTCGTCCCCAGGAAGTAATAGGTGCCTGGAGCCCTTTGTAGGAACCTCGAGACGTCCTCACCGCCCATTACGGGCTCT
>JAFMDM010000017.1 GCA_017857195.1 Methanobacteriota archaeon | reverse complement strand
GGGGGAGAAGTCGTAACAAGGTAGCCGTAGGGGAACCTGCGGCTGGATCACCTCATAGTGCATCCCCTGGGGAATCCCGTGAATGTCATTCCTCCTCCGGCCAATGCAACTCCTCTTCTATTGGGAGAGGAGTGAAGGGCCTAGAACCTTAAGCTCCCTATGGGAGCGGCGGTTCAGTGAGGCCATGGTAAGTATAGGGCTAGACAGCCGACTGGACTCAAGCCCAAGAGGGCACCAAGCCAGGCGGTGGATGGCTCGGCTCGGGGACCGAAGAAGGGCGCGGCAAGCGGCGAAACGCCTGGGTTAGGCGCAGGCGGCCGTCGACCCCGGGATTCCCGAATGGGACTTCCTGCTCGTAAGGGCACTCCCGCGCAAGTGGGAGGGGGAACTCCCCGAACGGAAGCATCTTAGTAGGGGAAGGAAGAGAAATCAATTGAGATTCCCTGAGTAGGGGCGACCGAAAGGGGAACAGCCCAGACCAAACCCGCCAGCGACAAGTTGGTGGGGATGTGGGGTATCACGCTGCTAGGGGCAACCCGAGCGTCCCAGTCTCTCTAGCCGAACTCTCCTGGGAAGGGGGGCCGAAGAGGGTGATAGCCCCGTAGGCGAAAGGGAGGCGGACGCAGCGGCGTATGGAGTACCATCCTCTAGTTTGAGGGTGGGAAGACGGGGGACACGTGCCTCTAAGGCTAAATATTTCCCGAGACCGATAGCGAACTAAGTACCGTGAGGGAAAGCTGAAAAGTAGCCCGGAAGGGCGGTGAAAAGTGCCTGAAACCGTCTGGCGATACAGGGTGAGGCCTGAAAGAGGTGATGGCTCCTGAAGGAGGAGGGCGCAAGTCCTTAGTACGTAGGGGCCTAATCAGGGTCTCATCTTTCGTCTTGAATCACGGGCCGGGGAGTTCACGTCAGTGGCGAGCTTAAGGAGTTCACCTCCGAAGGCGAAGGGAAACCGAAAGCCCGCAACCTGGCAACAGGTGAGGGGCGAGGTCTGTCAGGGCCTCGAGTCACTGGCGTGAGGCTAGAAACCGGGCGATCTAGACCGGGGCAGGCCGAAACCAGGGGAAACCCTGGTGGAGGGCCGAATAGGGGTTCTGACGTGCAATTCGTTCCCCTGACCCTGGCCTAGGGGCAAAAGACCAATCTAGCTCGGTGATAGCTAGTTCCCTCCGAAATGCGTCTTAGCGCAGCCTCCTCGGAGGTCACCCGTGGGGTAGAGTTACTTATTGGGGCTTCGGATCGAAAGGTCCGGACTCCCAGTAAAACTCCGAACCTGCGGGTGCCTTAGATGAGGGGAGTGGGTCACTCGGCGTAAGGTTGGGTGGCAAGAGGGGAACAACCCAGACTTGGGTTAAGGCCCCAAAGTGCCGGCTAAGTGCGTTGAAGGGCGTCCGTAGCCACAGACAGCGGGAAGGTGGGCCCAGCAGCAGCCATCCTCTAAGGAGTGCGTAATAGCTCACCCGCCGAGGCTACGGGCCCTGCAGACTGGTCGGGGCTTAAGCCGGCCGCCGATACCCAAGGGTGGAGCTCCAATGGAGTTCCATCGGTAGGAGGGCGCTACGGCGGAGCAGAAGGTGGGCCGTGAGGTCCACTGGATCCGTCGCAGGTGCGGATCCCGGCGGCAGTAACAGCGAAAGGGGGTGAGAATCCCCCTCGCCGGAAGGGCCAGGTTTTCCCGGCAACGGTCGTCGACCGGGAGTGAGCCGGTCCTAAGGCAACGCCCAATTGGCAGTTGTCGAAAGGGAAAGGGGTTAATATTCCCCTGCCACGGAGGTAGGCGCGGCAACGCAAGCTGTGCTCCTGACGGATGGAGGTAGGGAGACCGAGGTAACCGCCTCGGCCAAACACTTAAGCCCCTGGAGTACCGTAACGGTGAGAAGGGGGTGAAGGTGCGATGGGCCTCCCGTTAGGGGGGTTCTCCTGAACCTCGGTCCCCATGAAAAGGGAGTGCAGAACGATCCTTCGTGTCCGTACCAAGAACCGACACTGGTGCCCCTGGGTGAGAAGCCCAAGGCGAATGGGGTCTAACCCTGGCTAGGGAACTCGGCAAATTAGCCCCGTAACTTAGGGATAAGGGGTGCCTACCGCGGCGCAAAACGTCGCAGTAGGTCGCAGTGACAAGGGGGACCTGACTGTTTAATAAAAACATAGGTTCCCGCTAGCCCGTAAGGGTGTGTACGGGAGCTGAATCCTGGCCACTGGCGGTAAGTTAAATCCGGGTCCAACCGGACGAAGCTCCGCTAAAGGCCGGGGGTAATTCTGACCCTCTCAAGGTAGCCAAATGCCTTGCCGGGCAAGTTCCGGCGCGCATGAATGGATCAACGCGGTCCCCGCTGTCCCAGCCAGGGTCCCCGTGAACGCCCAGAGTGGGTGCACAGTCCCGCAACCCCCCACACCGAGAGAAGACCCCGTGGAGCTTAACTGCAGCCTGGCGCTGTCGTTCGGTCGCCCACGCGTAGAGTAGGTAGGAGGCGTCGAGGCCACCCTTTCGGGGGTGGTGGAGCCGAAAGTGAAACACTACCCATGGGTGTTCGAGCGACTTACCTCCCTGAGGGACAACGTCAGGTGGGCAGTTCGGCTGGGGCGGCACTCCCGCGAAAAGATAACACGGGAGCCCAAAGGTCGGCTCAGGCGGTACAGAACGCCGCCGTAGAGTGCAAGGGCAAAAGCCGGCTTGACGAGACCCTTCAAAGTACGGGGTCTCGACGCGAAAGCGCGGCCTAGCGAACGCTCATGCCCCCACACGTGGGGGCTGGGCATGTCAGAAAAGTTACCCCGGGGATAACAAGGTCGTCGCGGGCGAGAGCTCCCATCGACCCCGCGGTTTGCTATATCGATGTCGGCTCTTCCCACCCTGGGGGTGCAGTAGCCCCCAAGGGTAGGGCTGCCCGCCCGTTAATGGGGAACGTGAGCTGGGTTTAGACCGTCGCGAGACAGGTCGGACTCTAAGGGTGGGGGGTGTCTGCCACCTGAGGGGAAGGTACTCCTAGTACGAGAGGAACAGAGTACCGGGGCCTCTAGTCTACCGGTTGTCCGGTAGGGCACTGCCGGGCAGCCACGCCCTGAGGGTTAACCGCTGAAAGCATCTAAGTGGGAAACCCTCCCCGAAAAAAGGTGGCACCGGTTCGATGGGCAACCACCGGATCGGGGACCCTCCCCTAGAACAGGGGGTTGATGGGGCAGGGGTGTGCGCCGCGAGGGCGTCAGTCCGAGCGGTTAGCCCGCTGCTCCCAAACGGGTCAGCCCCCTTGGTGTGAGTCCAGGCGGCTGGGTCAAGCTATACTTACCATGGCTGTTCGTTGTTCTATTGGATTTGTCCTCGTGGACCCAATTTTCTTATAAGTAGGTATGTGTTGTGTCTATGTCCTCCCTCTTGATCACATTCATTATAATCGGGTTGTCCCCACTGATAAGTTGGACTGCATAAAGGATTAGGAGCTTCAATCTCCTCACCTTCAATCTCCTCATCTCCTCCTCCACTTCCCTTAGCTTCCTTCCCAGAGGGCCCTCCACCTCAAGTGATCTACCTCTCCTCAGGTCCATTAACATCTCCTCAATTTCCGAGCACATCTCAATGAGATCCTCTCTATCCCTGGCGAGTTCAATTATCTTATGGGCCGCTTCCATCACCTGACCCCTGTTCAGCTTATCCACCACGTCCAAGAGCTCCGAGAACACCATTTTTACTGCGCGTCCCGCCTTAAAAGGAGATTCAAGAACTTCTATTTCATGAACGATTTGGAATTCATCCTGTTTTTATTGGGACTCCTCACCTTTCCGTTGGGTATAAGGGAGGTGTGGAGCGGCTTCAGAGGAAGAACCAGGTCCCTGCTCTTGGCGATCTCGGTAGCCTTATTTCTCTCAGAGACCCTCGTTCTCTTCAAATGATAATTGTGGTCACTGGCACCCCAGGCACGGGAAAGACCGTAGTTGCCACCGAACTTGCAAGAAGGAGGGGAATGGAGTACCTCTCCCTCTCCCAGTTCGTCATATCCAATGGACTTTACACCTCCTTCGATCAGGAGAGCTCCAGTTATCTCCTTGATGAGGAGAAGACCAAGGAACAATTGGCGAACTACCTAAGGGGGAGAAATGTGGTGGTGGAGGCCATCTACCCTTCCCTTGTCCAGGGGGATTCGATCCTTGTGCTGAGGAGACATCCCCTCCTCGTGTACAGGGACCTATTGAGTAGGGGATGGTCTGAGGCGAAGGTGATGGAGAACGTGGAGGCCGAGGCCTTGGGAGTGGTGGAGGAGGAGGCAAGGGAGACATTCGATACTGTTTGCTCAATAGACGTCAGTCAACTCACGGTGGATGAGGTGATAAGGAGGTTCGAGTCAAGGCAGTGCCAATCTGTGGACTGGCTCCAGGATCCCTCCGTGGAACAGTTCCTACAGTCAAATATTACCAGGAAGCTCCCTTTATAACCGTTCCAAGGTAAGATATATATTGCGTATGTTGGGCAAGGAGTTTCAGAGGTATTGGGCAGGAAACGACGAACCCTCTTTGGGGGAGAGAGTTAGGGGAGCGTTCAAGAACAAGGAGCCTTTGAAGTACAGGCTGATACACGCCCAGTATAAGCTAAAGACCATGATAAGTAGATTGGACACTCAAATAGGCAGAATGCAGGAGAGGGACAGGGTACTCTTCGAGAGAGTAGTGGAGGCGCAGATGAGTAAGGATAACCAGAGGGCAGCTGTGTACGCCAACGAGGTAGCTGAGCTCAGGAAGATGTCAAGACAACTCCTGGTCACTCAAATAGCCCTTGAGCAGGTTCAGCTAAGACTGGAGACCATAGGAGAGTTCGCTGACGTGTTCGCCGGACTGGGACCAGTGGTGGGGGTTATAAATGAGTTGAAGAACTCCATAAGGGGAATGATGCCGGAACTTTCACTTGAGCTCTCAGAGCTGGGAGAAGGTCTGAACGACGTGGTACTGAGCGCCGGCGAGTTCACTGGTTCAGGTTATGGCTACGGTGCCTCCAGTCCAGAGGCCAGACAGATACTCAGTGAAGCCACAGTGATAGCCGAGCAGAGAATGAAGGAGAAGTTCCCAGAGCTTCCCCAGGCGTCCACAATTACGTCAAGGCAGTGATTTTTCTACTTTTTAGAGAGATTTCTCCTTTTAGAGCGAACGTTATAATTGTTATTTTTATTATGGGTGCATGATTGGCAAATGAATATGATTTTTCAATTGCTCGAACCAAGATCTAGGTGGGGGAAATCCTAAATGGGAAGTTTCCCAGTTGCAGCCCTGGGAAAGTCTTCTAGGTTAAGATGAGCGTTAGGGTGCTCGCACCTTAAGAATTCAAGTAAAGTCCTTCACAGTCTCATAGCAAGTTCTAATAACCTCCACTCAGAGAGATAGTAGTAGGTTACCATGGCGAGTGGTTCTGAAGAGCAGAGACAACCGCAAAGGAGGCAACTCGAACTAAGGGTGCTGGAAGCTAAACAAAAGGATGTGGGAAGGGGGAAGGTGAGGATAGACACTGACCTCCTTGCCTCAATAGGTGTTACGGCAGGGGACGTTGTGGAGATAGAGGGAACCAGGAAGACGGCCGCAATAGCCTGGCCTAACGCCAATGAAGACGCTGGAATGGATGTAATAAGGATGGACGGCATAACCAGAAAGAACGCTGGGGTGAGCATTGGTGATAGGGTTGTGGTGAGGAAGGCCCAGGTCAGGCCAGCTAACTTCGTTAAGCTTGCTCCTTCCAACTTCTCAATAACTGTAGACCCAGGGTTCGTTAGCTACGTTAAGAAGAAGTTGAGGGATTACCCCATGGTGGAGGGTGACACAGTTCTCATCCCAGTGTTGGGGCAGGCCATACCCTTCACCGTAATCCAAGTAAAGCCCTTAGGGGTGGTGATAGCCAACGATGAGACAAGCATAACCATATCGGAGAAGCCCATAGAGCAGACCAGGCTTCCCAGGATAACTTACGAGGACATAGGAGGACTGAAGAACATAATCGATAAGGTCAGGGAGATGGTGGAGCTACCCCTTAGGCACCCTGAGCTGTTCAAGAGACTTGGCATAGAGCCCCCAAAGGGAATATTGCTCATAGGTCCTCCCGGTGTGGGAAAGACTTTACTTGCAAAGGCTGTTGCCAATGAGACGGAGGCCTACTTCACCTCTATAAATGGTCCTGAGATAATGAGCAAGTTCTATGGGGAGAGCGAGCAGAGGTTGAGGGAGATCTTCGAGGACGCCAAGAAACATGCCCCGGCCATAATATTCATAGACGAGATAGACGCCATAGCTCCCAAAAGAGATGAAGTAATAGGGGAGGTTGAGAGGAGGGTCGTGGCGCAGTTGCTGACCCTGATGGATGGATTGGAGAGCAGGGGTAACGTAATAGTTATTGCCGCCACCAACAGGGCGGGGGCCGTGGATCCCGCATTGAGGCGGCCCGGGAGGTTCGATAGGGAGATAGAGATACCCCTTCCGGACAAACAGGGAAGGTTGGAGATACTGCAGATCCACACCAGGAACATGCCACTATCAAAGGATACGGACCTGGAGAAGATGGCGGACATAACCCACGGTTACACTGGCGCTGACCTCTCCGCGTTGGTAAGGGAGGCGGCCATGAATACATTAAGGAGGTATCTCCCAGAGATAGACCTCTCTCAGGACAAGATACCCCCAGAAATCCTTGAGAAAATGGAGGTAAGAATGGACGACTTCATGAAGGCACTTAAGGAGATCGTGCCGAGCGGACTGAGGGAAATATACATAGAGGTGCCGGAGGTCAAGTGGAACGACATAGGTGGGCTTGAGGATGCAAAGCAGGAGCTCAGGGAGATAGTTGAGTATCCTCTCAAGTATCCGGACTACTATGAGAAGGTGGGCATAGAGCCCCCTAGGGGAATACTACTGTTCGGTCCACCAGGTACAGGTAAGACCATGTTGGCCAAGGCGGTTGCCACTGAGAGCGGCGCCAACTTCATTGCTGTCAGGGGACCTGAGATACTATCCAAGTGGGTGGGGGAGAGCGAGAAGGCCATAAGGGAGATATTCAGGAAGGCAAGACAATACGCGCCGGCGGTCATATTCTTCGACGAAATAGATGCCATAACTCCAATGAGAGGTGCCGGTTACGACTCTGGAGTGACGGAGAGGGTGGTAAACCAATTGTTGGCGGAGATGGATGGAATAGAGGAGATGCAGCACGTTGCAGTGATAGCGGCCACAAACAGGCCAGACATTGTGGATCCTGCGTTATTGCGTCCTGGGAGGTTCGAGAAAATGATACTGGTTCCTCCTCCTGACAGGAACGCCAGAGTGGATATCCTGAAGGTTCACACAAGCAAAGTTCCACTTGCCCCAGACGTAGACCTTAACGACCTGGGAGCCAAGACGGAGGGTTACACCGGAGCTGATATAGCTGCGTTAGTTAGGGAGGCCGGGCTAGTGGCGTTAAGGGAGGGACTAAGGAAGGGAATGAGGGCTGAGGAGCTCAAGGTCAACTGGGCCCACTTCATGGAGGCCATGAGGAAGGTGAAGCCCTCGGTGACCCAGGAGATGACCCAATTCTACGCCTCTTGGTTTGATAGGGCCAGGCAGCAACTTCCCAAGCAGGTGGTTAAGCCGAGCACATTTGCGTGAGAGCATGTGGAGAGAGGTCCCACTTCATTACCTTGTGTTGGAGAGGTTGAGGAAGGTAGGCACATCAATTAGGGATCAGGACCTTTATAACGATGTGTTGAAGAGTTCAAGCTCCCAGGTCTCTTTTACCGACTTCCTCAGGGCGTTGATGAGCTTGGAGATGCGTGGCTTCATCTCGGTGACCCTCATAAAAGACGATGTAAGAATGATATCCCTCTTGGGGGATAAGGAATAGGAGTAGATCTCGGAGATCTGGCCGATGTAGCTAGAAGGGAAGTCTCCCTGAAGGAACTAAAAGGGAAGAAGGTCTCAGTTGACGCCTACAACGCAATTTATCAGTTCCTGGCGGCCATAAGACAGCCCGACGGAACACCGCTTGTGGACTCCAGAGGTAGGGTCACTAGCCACCTCAGCGGACTCTTTTACAGGACTGTGAATCTCTTGGAGGAGGGAATTGTGCCCATCTACGTCTTTGATGGAAAGCCACCGGAAATGAAGAGAGGTGAGCTTGATAGGAGGAGGCAGGTCAAGGAAGAGGCCGCAAGGAAGTATGAAAGGGCCAAGGAAGTTGGAGACGTCCTTTCTCAGAGGAAATATGCAGCTGCATCATCTTATCTCACCAACGAGATGGTTGATCAGTCCAAGGAACTTCTACAGGCCATGGGGGTGCCAATTGTACAGGCCCCTGCCGAGGGGGAGGCTCAGGCCGCCCACCTCCACTTAAGGGGAAAGAGTTGGGCGGTAGGTAGCCAGGACTACGACTCCCTGCTCTTTGGAGCGCAGAGGCTGGTGAGGAATCTGACAATCACAGGGAGAAGGAAGCTCCCAAACAAGGAAGTCTATGTGGACGTGAGGCCTGAAATTCTTGAGTTGGGGTCACTCCTTAAATCCTTGGGAATATCTAGGGAACAGCTAATAGACGTGGCCTTACTGGTGGGGACAGACTACGATCCCGAGGGAATTAGGGGCTTCGGTCCTAAAAGGGCATATTCTCTCATTAAAAAATATGGTTCCCTGGAGGCGGCAGCGTCAGCTGGGGAGGTGGACCTCTCCCAGCTGGGCGCGGAACTGTCGGAGCTAAGGGAGGCGTTCCTCCACCCAAAAGTTGTTGATGTGGAGAGCGATTTGGAAATGGAGGAACCCAACGAGGAGGCCGTAATGAAAATTCTGGTGGAGGAGCACGACTTCAGTGAGGACAGAGTGCAAGGTGCATTGTCAAGGGTGAGGAAAGCTCTAGTGGATCTTAGAGGGTCCTCCAGACAGTCTGGGTTAGATAAGTGGTTCTAAAGGCTTTAGAAAGTCTTAGAAAATGTATATAAAGTTCCACTGGTAGTTTATGGAGAAGCGCTGATAGAGATGCTTCCCCTATTCGTTGACGTTAAGGACATGAAAGTGTTGGTTGTGGGGGGAGGAAAGGTTGGAGCCAAGAGGGCCAACAAGTTCGCTGAACTGGGTGCCTCAGTTACCGTGTTAAGCCTGGAGTTCACACAGGAGATCCAACATCCAAACGTGAGGAAGATATCTGGTGATGCTAGGCAGATTGAGGAGGGCTTCCTTTCTCAATTTGATGTTGTCATCACTGCCACCAACGATCAGGAGGTGAATAGGAAGATTTGCTCCATGGCCAAGTCCCTGAGGAAGCTCTGTAATGATCCTACCTCTCCGCCAGACTCCAATTTCATTGTTCCCATATACTTTGACGACGGCACCATAGCGGTTGCTGTCACCACATACGGTAAGTCCAGCCTGAGTTCCAAATATCTGTTGGAACTGGTCCGTCAGACTGTGGAGGAGAGTGACGTAAGGTCCAAGGTAAACGCCATGTACGAGGTGAAGAAGATGCTCAAGGCCAAGGTTGGGGATCCATCCAAGAGGTTCAAGCTCTACTCCACCATTTTCTCAGACCCCACCTTCCAGGATTCGGTGGAAAAAGGGGACATGGATGGCGCATTGAGGAGGGCAGAGGAGGTTGTCAGGGAGACAGTTGAACAATAGGTTGAACATGTATGGGGCTGTGACCTTCACCTACAAAACTATAGGCCTCAAAGCCCTCCCGGCCCACTATCTGAAACCCAACGAGCTGAGGGTATTGGCTGACGTATTGGGAGAAGGCCATATGGTGCTCCAGACCTGTAATAGGGTTGAGCTCTACCTCCACGGCTCACCTGAGCAAAGGATCTCAAAGGCCCTGAGCTTACTGAGGGAGATCCACTCAAGGGACGTCACTAAGGAGGCAACCGTGATGCTTGGTGCAGAGGCAGTTCAACACCTCTTTGAAGTCAGCTCTGGGGTAGATTCGCTAGCGGTGGGGGAGTATGATGTATTGAGGCAGGTGAGACAAAGTCTAGCGGACAGCGAGTCCCTGGGAGTGGCGGACTATGGTGTGAGGCTTCTTGGTGAGAGGGCCCTTCGAGTTGGGAGGAAGGTAAGGGTAGAAACCATGATTTCCAGGGGGAAGGTCGGCGTTTACTCCTTGGCGGTGGATTACGCGATCAAGAGACTGGGTGACCTAAGGGGGCTTAAGGTGGCAGTTGTGGGGGCCGGAAACATGGGATCCAAGGTCGCAAGTATACTGAGAAACCAGAGAGTGTCAGACCTCACCGTGTTCAGTAGAACGTTGGAGAGGGCAAAGGACCTTGCCTCCAAGCTCGGAGCTTCCTGGTCAACAATTGATAAAATTGACAGAGGCTATGATCTGGTCTTCGCCGCAGTGGCAAATCCATCCGATGGTCCCTCGTTGGTTCTTCCAGAGGCCAAGTTGATCGTGGATCTCTCTGTGCCTCCCATGTTCTCTGGGGAGAACGTGGTCACCATGGATGACCTGAGGGAGGTATCCAGAGAGGCGGCCATACAAAGGGAGGGCGAGGTGGTCAAGGCCAAGGAGATAATAGCAAACGAGGTTAACGACTTCGCCCTGCAGTACCTCAACTATAGGTCCAAGAACTACGTTGCCAAAATAATGTGGAGAGTGGAGGAAGTTAGGAGAAGGGAGTTGGAGAGAGCAGTTAAGGAACTTGCCAAGTTGGGGGAAGTCACTCCGGAAATGAGGCAGGTGCTGGAGGATATGTCAAACTCCATAGCAAGGAAATCAATGCAGCCAGTGTTCGAGAAAATATCAGCTCTACTCAGGGAGGGTCAGGAAAACTACATTAACTTTCTCGTTGACACTCTCGTTAATGGTGACGTTTCCCACTCACAGACCGAGAAGGTTAAGGAGGAATAAGTTAATAAGGGACTCAGTTGCGGAGACTACTCTCGCGGTTGAACGCCTTATAGTTCCCCTCTTTGTGAGGGACGGGGCCTCGGAACCAGAGCCTATACCCAGTATGCCTGGGGTCTCCAGGTTTCCTATTGATTATTTATCCAAAGTGGTGCAGTCCGATCTGGATCTTGGCCTAAGAAATTTCATTCTATTCGGGATTCCATCGTATAAGGACGATCTGGCCAGCTCAGCATACGCTAAGGATGGCGTTATCCAGAGGTCCCTGAGGCAGTTGAGGGAGACCTTCGGTGACAAGATCCTGCTCTATGCAGACGAATGCACTGACGAGTACACTGCCCATGGACACTGCGGAATAGTCAGGCGAAGCGGTCAAGGTTATGTCGTGGACAACGACGAGAGTCTCAGGGTTCACGCAAATATTGCCCTAAGTCAGGCCGAGGCAGGGGCTGACGTGATCGCCCCATCCAGTATGATGGACGGTGTGGTAGGGGCCATAAGGAGGGCGTTGGACCAGAATGGTTTCCAGGAAACCGCAATTATGGCTTACAGTGCCAAATACGCCTCAACCTTCTACTCCCCGTTCAGGGATGCGGCATATTCTAAGCCAGCCTTCGGAGACAGGAGATCCTATCAAATGGATCCAAGGAACGGGGCGGAGGCCATAAGGGAGGTGGCTCTGGACATAGAGGAGGGGGCTGACATGGTAATGGTGAAACCGGCTCATACTTACCTCGATGTTGTGAGGAGTGTCAAAGAGGCTTTCCCCAGCTATCCGTTGGTGGCCTATCATGTGAGCGGTGAGTACAGCTTGCTCAAGGCGGCAGCAATGAATGGATGGATAGATGAAAGAACCGCGGTACTTGAGGTCACCACCGCTATTGCCAGGGCTGGTGCGGATATGATTATCACCTATTACGCAGAACAGTTGGCCAAATGGATAAGGGAGGGAGTTCCGTTCTGAGTCAGGATCTTTGGGAGGAGGCAATCACCCTCTTCGCCGGAGGAGTCAATAGTCCAGTGAGGGCCAAGGTACAGCCCTACCCCTTCTACGTCAGGGGAGGTCAGGGGGCCTACATCTTCACCGAGGACGGTAATGCCATGGTTGACTTCGTCCTAGGTTACGGGCCGCTGTTTCTAGGCCATAATCCCCCAGAGGTTCGCCGAGCGATTGAAAGACAGTTGGAGAGAGGATGGCTATTTGGGACTCCAAGTAGGGCCGAGGTGGAGTTGGCCAGGAAGATCAGGGTCCATATTCCGTCCATGGAGAAGATGAGGTTCGTTAATAGTGGTACAGAGGCCACAATGGCCGCCATAAGGCTAGCTAGGGGATATACGGGCAGAACAAAAATATTGAAATTTGATGGGAATTATCACGGTGCTCATGACTATGTCCTCATAGATGCGGGAAGTGCGGCTTCTGAGTACGGTGTTCCCACGTCAGCTGGAATTCCAGGGGAGGTGAGTAAGACTGTAAGCGTCTGTCCCTATAACGATCTCACGTGTGCTTCCAGGGTCATGTCAAAGGAGGATCATGCGGCCGTAATAGTGGAGCCAGTAATGGGGAACATGGGTGTAATACCTCCAAAGGAGGGTTTCCTTTCAGGACTTAGGGAGGTAAGCTCTAACACGGGTACCCTATTGATCTTGGATGAGGTAATAACTGGTTTCAGGCTCTCCCTGGGGGGAGCCCAAGAGGTCTATGGCCTGAGGCCAGACATTACCACCTTGGGTAAGATAGTGGGAGGTGGACTCCCCATAGGGGTTGTAGGGGGCAGAAGGGACCTGATAGATAGTTTCACGCCCTCCGGTCCCGTGTTCAACGCAGGTACCTTCAACGCCCATCCATTAACGATGGCGGCAGGGTTGGCCGTCTTAGATCAATTGGAGAAGGGCTGGCCCTATAGAGTGGCTGAGTCGGCTGCCAAGGTGTTCGTTGAAGCCCTGGAGGAATCGCTGAAGTTACCCCACGTGGTAAATAGGGTCTTAAGCATGTTTCAAGTGTTCATGGGGATCTCAGAGGTAGTTGACGCTCAAAGCGCCAAGAAAGCAGATAGGTCTCTCTACCTCAAATTCCATGAGGCCCTCCTAAGGGAGGGAGTTTTCGTCGCACCCAGTCAGTTTGAGGCGATCTTTACCTCAGCCGCTCACGGATCTGAGGTAATGGAGGAGGTGGCTCACGCGATCAGAAAGGCGGTGAAGTCCCTTGCTTAGGGTCGCCGCTAGAGGTAGCCTCTTGAGCAGAATTCAGGTGCAAATGGTCTCCAAGCCCCTGGCTGACTTGGGGGTGGAGGTTGAATTCATCCCGGTCAAGTCCAGGGCAGACCTCAATCCGGAGACCCATTTAAGATCCTTAGGCAGGGGAGCCTTTGAGGCTGAAGTGAACGCGGCCGTATTAAGAGGAGAGGCCGAGATCGCTGTGCACAGCATGAAGGATCTTCCAACTGACATGGATGAAAGGCTGCACGTACTGGGAGTTTTGAAAAGGGATTCCCCCCTTGATGCCATCCTCCCTAATAACAGCCTTAGGGACTTAGAACCTGGTTCAAGGGTGGGGACAAGTAGCGAGAGAAGGGCAAACTTCGTTCTCTTCTCCAGGCCTGACCTCAAAGTCACCCCAATTCGGGGGAACGTTGACACCAGGGTGAATAAACAAAGGGAGGGATTAGTGGATGCATTAATACTAGCCGAGGCCTCAATAGTTAGGCTAGGCCTGAACGTTAACTATGGGGTCTTTGACCCCACCGAACTGACCCCAGAGGCCAATCAAGGGGCTGTGGCGTTGGTGAGCAGGGTCGACTTCAAGCCCCCAAGGGAACTCCTCTCCATTCTAGATGAGACAAGTTTGGTTGAGGTGAAGGCTGAGAGAGAGGTGGTTAGGGAGGTGGGTGGAGGATGCAGTTTTCCGTTGGGAGTCCTTTTCAGATCTGAGGGCAATTACCTTATGGGTATTGCGTCCTATATAACTCCGAAGCTTAAGATAACGGTGGAGGGTCGTTTCCCTTCACATCCCCTAGATGCGGGCAGATCCCTGTCGCAGGGATTGAGGAGGGCGATAAGTGACGCGGGTGCTATGGCTGAGACCTGAGGGAAGAACGGTCAAAGTTCCCACGGGGTGGGAATCAATTTGGATCCCGATTGTTAAAACCACCTGTCTTCACTATGAGAGGCCTAACTATTCTCGGTTTGAGGCGCTTGCCTTCACAAGTGTGTCTGCGGTACAGTGTTTTAAGGAGAGGGATGAACTGTCGGGGAAGATAATATATGCGGTCGGTCCCTCCACTGCGAAGGAAATAGGACTTCCTTCGGTCAGGGTTCCAGCGAACTACACTGTACTCTCCATGGTAAGGTCAGCGCTCTCCGATGGGATAAGGAGCCTTCTGGCTTTCAGAAGCCTCTCGGCAGGAGATTCGGCCGCCAAAGAGATGGCAGGTAAGGTTAATTACGTGGAGATTAAGGATTACAAGGTTGAAGTGCTGGAGAGTGGTTTACAGGAGGTCAGAACTATGCTGAGCAAGAGAGAGGTAGACGTGATCGTACTCACCAGCTCCTCCATTGCTTCTCTGGTGGTAGACTATATACCAAGGGATGTGAGAGTGATCTCCATTGGACCTGAGACATCTAAGATCTTGAGAGCCAGGGATGTGGATTTCATCGAGGCAGAGGAACATGACGTGGAGGGCCTAACTAGGGTTCTGGAGGGGATAAGTTAATGGAGGATAGGGTCAGACTATTGCTAATGAAGGTATTGAGGGAGCTAGAGCCAGAGGTAATTCCTGACTCAGTTGAAATAATGTTCTATCAGAGAACAAAGGAGAGACATGATTGTTTTGGAAGGTACAGGACACCCTCCGGCCTATATGAGTTTGCCATAAGTTTTGACGACAAGGGGAAGATAAAGAGGAATCACATCAATCTAATTTCCACGAAAACTTTCTTCGATGACATTGAAAGGAAGATGAAACAGGGCTGAAGCTCTTGAAGGTATTGATGATAGTACTAGACGGAGCCTCATTTCCAATAGCTGAGAAGCTTAAGGACCAACTTCCTACCTTCAGCAAATTCATGGAGGATGGGGTCTACGGCTCACTCACCAGTATTTTCCCCTCCCTCACTCCCGTTGCGTTGGCCTCACTTTTCACTGGCGTCCTGCCGGAATCACATGGAGTAATTTCCCCGAGGATATTTGTGAAGGGAAGGAGAATACAGAGGGCACTTTCAGCGTTTAGCAGCGAGTCGCTTATGGTTGATCCTCTTTGGGCGGTGTTGGCGAGGAACGGTCTGAGGGTACTTATCTCCTCGGCCCCCCAGGCATTACCAGACAGGTGGAAGATCCAGGGACTCACTCTCCTGGATCCCTATAGGGCCAGGCCCAAGGAGATGGGGGATGGTGTTTCCCTAAAGCTGGGGAAGGGGGAGTTCGCAGGAAGTGAGTGGGAGGTTGTAAAAGAGGGGAGCAAGTTCAAGGTTCTCTTCCCTCTGGGGGAGGGCGTTGGCTCAGTCGAACTTCAGGAGGGTGAGTGGTCCCCTCCACTTATCTTCACCGCCAGCTATAGGAAGACCAAGGCCGAAGGAGTAACCTTCCTCCACGCTAGGACTGAGGATATCTATGCGGCTCCTCCTTCCCTCATGATAAAGGAGTGGAGCAACGATCAGGAGTTGGCCTCCTCGGTCTGGGAGGAGGTCTCCAAGAAGGTCGGGATGATGCTTGACGGCGACTATAAGTCATTGGAGAGAGGGATACTCTCCTTCGAGGAGTATATGGACACTGTGAGGCTTTCCTTCGACTTCTTCAATACCTACACGAACTACATCCTAAGGAGATGTGAGTGGGACTTTGCCTCAACCTATTTGCCTACAGTAGACAATATTCAACACCTCCTCTATGGCGTTGATGAGGCCTTTTTCACAGTGGCAGAGGCCTATAGGATGGCAGATAGGTTCGTTGAGTCGCAACTTGGACTAGCGGATGTGATATTTGTCGTATCAGACCACGGAATCGAAAAAGTTAGTAAGAGGGTCAACGTCAATTCCCTCCTTAGGGACATGAACGTCCTAAGGACGGGCGAAAAGGGAATAGACTGGGGCAAGACCAAGGCATATTATGGAGGGGGCGGTGTACTTAGGGTAAACCTGAGAGGTAGGGAGGAGGATGGGGTCGTGAGTAGGACTGAGTTCCCGAAGCTCGTTAGGTATATAGTTAAGAACCTCGACGAATTTAAGGACCCTGAAAGCGGAGAGAAGGTTTTCGTAAGCATAGTCTCAACCGAGGTGCCAGCTGATGATAGAAAGGCGGACGTCCTTCTCACAGTCAGGGAGGGGTACTCCATATCCAGCACTCTCAGGGAGGAGGGATTGGAGACCGTTAAACCCTATAGGACAATATCTGCCGATCATGGTTACTATAGAAAAGAGGATACTCAGGGGATCATATTGGCTTTGGGGAATAAGGTGAGGAGGGGGGTTAGACTAAAGGATCCCAGAATAGTGGACGTGGCTCCCACAATTTACAGGCTATTTGGCATGAACAATATTAGATCTGACGGGAGGGCACTGATGGAAGCCCTATTAACCTGAACCTAAAGGGCTCCATATGTCTCTCCCTGTCGTTCCCAGCAAAGTCCACGGAAGGCCTAGGAGTATCAGGGATTGTGAGCCTGGTCTTCCCAACAGTGAGATTGTGCTCAATGGGGAGAGAGTCGACCTATGCTCTCATTCCATTTCGGTCAGAGGTTCTCCGCTCAGACTTAGGGCCAGGAGGAAGATGTTACATTGGAAGCCCCTGAGACTCATCCCTTCACTCTTGGAGTTATATTCGTCCAGTTTCAATTTACCTTCCCACTATAATCCGGTTGGCGGCAAAGGCGAGGTTAAGAACCTCAACGTCGACTGGCTCATAATTGGTGGTGGTACAGCAGGACTTTCTCTGCTCAGGAAGGTGGGTGGACTATTGGTGAGCAGGGAGCTCATGGGAGACGCTTGGGTACCCTGGATGGATCCCTCTCTCCTCTCTCAACTGAAGGAGACGTCCAAGTCCTTCTCTGAACATATACTAATTGGCGAATATAAGGGGAAGTTCGACGAGGGTCTGGCCATTCAATCCGGCCAAACCACGTTTGTGGTGAGAGCTAAGAACGTCGCCTTCACCAACGGTTCAAGGTTTGTCCCCCCCCTTTTCCCTGGGAATGACCTTCCAGGTGTGGCCTCCCTCAGGCTATATTTGAGGAATAGGGCCTGGTTCAATAAACCCGTTTTTGTTGGTTCCTCGGATGACATATTAAGGGCGGCTTCCCTAGTGGGAGGGAAGGTAATCCATAGGAAGGGAGCAGCTTACTTCTCGCCCCCTGCAGTGGAGGATGCTCAGAGGAAGGGAGTCGAGGTCATACCAGCGGAGCAGTTGGTGGCCCATGGAACCAGGAGGGTGAAAAGTGTTGAGGTCGATCGGGTAAAAATTGAGGCCGATTCCATAATATATGGAACTGTTAGGCAACCTCGATTAGAGGCTATAGCCAACTTTGGTTTGCCCTACGTGTTCTATTCCAAGTCTCACGTTTATCTACCGAAGCATGACCTTATGGGGAAGGCAGGAGAGTCTCTGGTGTTGGGCGGAGCGAGAGGGATCTCAGATCCTTTTACCTCAGCGTTAAGTGCCGAGGCAGCAGTTGGAGATCCAGATCAGTTCTTATCCTTACTCAGGGAAAGGGAACCACACCTCTTGGACTACTATAGGGGCCAGTGGAGTTCCTCTCCATCTCCCTATTTGTTGGGAAAAGATGGTTACGTATGCGAATGTGAGGACATAACCTACTCCGACGTTAGGGATTATATGAGCTTTGACCAAGACGTAGAGTTCGCCAAGAGGGCCGCAGGTGTGTGCACTGGAAGTTGCCAGGGTAAACATTGTGCCTTCATGCTGGGCAGTATACTGGAAAGTGCCTCTCTCATAACATTCAGAAGTCCTCTCACTCCGTTGGTGATACCATGATAGTTATAGTTGGAGCTGGGGCCCATGGTCTCAGTGCGGCCTATCATCTCCTGAAGCGCGGAGTAAGGGATGTCACTATAGTTGAGGCCACTAGGGTAGGATATGGTTCCAGTAGTAGGAACGTATCGAGGTATAGGGTCTACTTCAACGATAGAAAGAACCTGAAATATGCTCAGGAGGCCATGAGATTCTTCTCAGCTGAGAGCAAGAGGCTCAATCTTAACCCCATGTTCTACAGGACTGGTTACCTTTGGGTGTTGGGTAACACCGTACCTGAAGGGTTTAGGAGGAGTTCCTCCCTATGGGATTCAGAGGGATTAGGTGGGAAGTACTTGGAATGCGACCAGTTCCCCTTCCTCAAGACAGGGCTAGGGAATTGTTACTATGGTCCAATTGCTGGATCCTTCCACCACGATTACGTTACCCTAAGCTACTACATGGAGGTGAAGGGAACGCATAGGTTCATGAAAGGAGAGGTCACAAAAATTCTGGCTTCCTCTGGTAAAGTCAAGGGTCTTCTAGTGAACGGAGTGGAACTTCAAGCGGATCAGGTGTTAGTTACCGCTGGGGCTTGGAGCTCTAATGTACTTTCCTCCCCAGACCTTTCAATACCAGTGACCCCAGAGAGGAAGGAGGCCTATATAACTGAGGACGTCAAGTTCAGGGTGAAGCCACTAGTCATTGACCTGGGTACGGGGGTATATTTCTCCCACACCCTAAAGGGAGAGATCATAGGGGGAGTGGATAAGGGGGTGTCGGGTTTTGTGGACTTCTCCACCTCCCTTAGCAACATGATGTCTTACTTAAGAAGGTTGAGGGAACTAGTTAAGGGCATAGATGGAATAGGGATCCTAAGGGGATGGAGCGGCTTCTACGAGATGACCCCAGATAGATCCCATGTGATGGGTTTTGACCCTCAATGGCCCGAGGGACTGTTCGTTGACGCTGGATATAGTGGACATGGAATGATGATGGCACCCCTCTCAGGTGAACTTATGGCGAAAATGATCACCGAAGGGAAGGTGGACCCGCTTGCTGCTCCTTTCACCCCGGAGAGGTTCAGAACCCATAAGCTTCTCCAGGAGAGCATGGTTATTTGATCAGATTGGCATTGGTACAGCTCTTATTCCCAATGTCCTCCTAATGTAGTTGGCAAGGTCCCTGGCATATTTACTTCTGCTACCGTCAGTAACGAGGAGAGCAGGTTTAGAGGCGGAAACGTACTCCACCAATTCATCGAAGTCGGCGTGATCACTGAAGGCTACAACATATGATTTTTCGTCAACCTTCTTCAGGGGTGAGTCGAACTCCCATCCGCTAAGTAAGAAGTTAACCTGATTCGTTCGTCTGGATCTGAATTCGTTGAAGTGTGAAAAACGAACGTACCATCCACTCCTCAGAACCTCCGTAGCTTCTGGAGAGTCGTCAACCAGTATCTGGTCTATGTTTAAACCTTCCTGCATGGCGACCTCCGTGAATTTGGCCACTTTCCCTCCCACCACGAAAGGTGCGTCCACTCCGCCTTTCCTCATTATTGCCATGGCCTCCTGGATCTTCCCATGATATCCAAAAACTCTAATTGGGCCCGCGGCGAGAGCGTTGTTAACCCTATCGAGGAAGGTGGAGATCACCTGTTCCTTAAATGGTCTCCTCATGTTGGGATGGCCGTAAGTTGCCTCCATCACCAGGATGTCTGATGGGAGGATCGGGGTTCTGTTCCCTGGAGACTTGAAGTCACCTGTGTAAACTATTCTGGTCCCTCCCTTGGTTTCAAGAACCACCTGTGAGGAGCCTATGACGTGGTCTGCCCTCTCTAGAAACAGTCTCTCCTCCTCGACCTCTATCTTCTGACCGTAGGGCAATGGCATAGACTTATCCTCGGGAACATTATACCCCAATACGTTAAGGAGTCTCAAGGTTGATCTAGTGCCTATTACGCTTAAACACTCCCTCACACTTTTTCCTATTTCACCTATGTGATCCGTATGAAAATGCGTTATCACTCGGAATGGTCTATCGTAGTGGCCGTCGGCCACAAAGTTCCTTCCCAACAGTATGGCCCCGTTCCTCTGTATGGACACTTCCAACCAGCGTCGCCTCAGACTGTCTCCTCAGTCTCAGACTCAATCTTCTTCAATCTATTCCTGTACATTTCCAATATCTCAGTGGTGGTAGTGGCGTCCTCAGGGGACTTGTCTTCTCTCCACCTTATGAAACGGGGGAACCTGATTGAGATCCCCATTCCTTCTCTGTATGCGCCTAAACAACAGGTGTGCATTGGTGAGAGGGTGAGCTCAGCTCCTCTAACTTCCATTACTAAGGCGGGCTCTACCCAAACGTCAGCCTCCGCGTTGGAGTTAACCCTAGGATGTCGGTGGGGAATTGTGTACTTTCTTATCAAATTCTGCATCTCCTCTAATTCCTGGTCCGAGAAACCTGAGGCAACCCTGCACACAGTCTGAAATGTATCGCTTGATTCGTCATAGGCTGCAAGCACCAGAGAGCTCAATTTCCCTCCCCTCTTCCCTCTTCCATAGATTGCCCCCACCACCACAAGATCAACAGTGTCCGCCATTTCGCTCTTATAGTCCCTCTTGAGTTTTATCCACAGCCATCCTCTGGCTCCCGCTTGATAGATCGCCTCTGGGGCTATGGACTTCACCATTACTCCCTCAGCTCCCTCAGATATGGCCTTGAAGAAGAATTCCTCCAACTTTCCCTTCTCTTCTACAATTATACTTTCTGCTATCCTTATCTTGTCCTGCCCTTTCTTCAATATCTCCTCCAGTTTCCTCCTCCTCTCCAACTGGCCTTTGGTGATATATTCCTGTCCGTTCAGGTATAGGAGGTCGAATAGAAATAGATTTACGGGGTATTGTGCTATGGCCTCTTGGACATCGTTTTTCCTCTTACGATGCATGAGTTCTTGGAATGGTCTCATCTCACCGGTCTCAGGATCAACAGCCACTATCTCACCCTCACAAATCACCTCCTCAGCTTCAACATAGTCCTTTGTCCACAACACTACGTCAGGGTATTGTGAAGTTATATTCTCCATTCTTCTAGAGAAAATAGTAACTTTCTCGCCCTTTCTATGTATCTGTGCTCTCTCTCCATCGTATTTGTAGTCAACCAAGGCTTTTCCACCCATCTTTTCCATGATTTCCTCGGTGTCAGCCAGTCTCTCAGCTAACATGACTCTAACTGGGACTCCCACAGTCACCTTGACCGACGATATGGCCTCGGGGCCTCCTTCAGCCAACAGTTTAGCTATTTGCCCCAGGTCGGCTCTAATGTTGTAGGCCCTTTCCACCTCAGTCTTCGAACCACCGAACGCTTGAGAGAGAGCGTCCAAGACCGTTGCGTCACCAATTCCCAGTCTGAGTTTACCGTCCACGAATCTAACTATGTATTTGGCTTCTAGGGCCGTAGCTCTCTTTATTAATCCGGCCATAGTCCTTATCTTAACGTCCCTACTTCCGCTGCCAGTGGCCAGGGCAACCTTGGATAACTTCTCATGAACCTCCTCCACCGTCAATTCCCCCTCAACTCCTCCGACGTAGGCCAGGAGGCCGGAGCTCTCTCCCTCCCCCTTGAGGGAGTAGGCAACCTCGCCAAGGTCACCTGTCTTTCTCAACGTAATTTCAACCTCCTTCTCCTCCCTTCCTGTGCCCAGAGCTATTGCCTTGATTAGTAACTTCTCACCCAATCCTATCTCCGGAAGCCCAGAGAAGTCCGGCCAGAGTTTTCCTTGGATTAGGTAGACCACCTTATCCAACACCGTTTTCTCGGTCACCCTGAAGAGATCTGCCAGGGTAGCGCTGAGTTGCAACCTTGAGGATATTTCCTCCAACTTGTCGAAGTACTCCGCCACGACCCGAAACTTCATATTTAATTCATTTTGCTTCCAGTACTTAAGGCTGGACACATCACTTCAATCTTTTAACTTGGCTCCTCATGTGAGGCCCATGAATGTAAGAGACCGTTTGGCCTCTGGAGCACACTTGCAGGTTGCCTTGGATTTCCTCAGTCTGGAGGAAGCCTTGACAGTCGCTCGGGCCTCCCTCAAGGGCGGGGTCCACATACTGGAAGCGGGAACTCCCCTTCTCAAGGCGGAGGGAATCAGATCCCTGAAAGAGCTCAGGAATTTGGCTGGCGATAGAGTTGTGGTGGCGGATACGAAGACTGCTGACGCTGGGGAAATAGAGGTAGAAATAGCAAACATGGGTAAAGCAAATATAATGACTGTCCTGGCTGCCATGGATGACTCAACAATTATTGGCGCGGTAAAGAGAGCCAAGGAGCTCGGCATATTGGTTCAGGCCGATCTGATCAATGTTCCGGATCCGGTGAGGAGGGCCTCCAGATTGAAGGAGTTGGGTGTCGACATTGTTGGTATCCATGTGGGGATCGATGTGCAAAGGGCTAGGGGAATAGATGCAAGAGCAATGGCCTCCGAAATAAGGAAGATAGGAGAACTTGGGCTACTGATTTCAGTAGCTGGGGGATTGAATAAGGACTCAGTCTCACAACTACTGGATCTTCCAATAAACATCTACGTGGTCGGTTCGGCCATAACCAGGGCCAAGGACCCTGAGGCCGCGACCAAGGATATAGTTAAGGTAATAAGCGAGAGAAACAAATAGAGGGGGGATAGCTTTTGTCGTCAGCACAACCGGGCGGTTCCAAATCAAAGGAGCTAAAGATAGTTAAAAAGCAAGTCATAAACCCCACTGTGGTTAATGAAGATATGAGGAAGGCGAGACTTCTCTTCATAATAAAGCAGGTAAGTCCAGTATCAGAGAAGGGATTAATGACTCTCCTCAGTCAATTGAAAGAAAAAGGGGTGGACATAGATTATCAGTTTAACACTCTGCCCAACGGCTCATTGGTCAGCCCTCAATTCAAAGAAGACCTTACCTCTCTTCTCTATCTCGAGCTCCTAGAGACTGATTCTAGGGACAAGAGGATAAAGCTCTCCAGCCAGGGAGAGGATACCTTGGCCACCATAACCGTAGGCGAGGACTTCAAGGCAAAACTTATGCCTCTATTGGAAGAGCTGAAGCCGAAGATACAGGCCATAGATCAGGAACTGAACCTAAAGATGAGAGCTGAGAGGCGCAGGAATAGAAGATAACCCTTTTCTTTCGATCCTCAGTTGAAGTTCTCCTTGAAAATCTCCTCTCCGTTCGGTTATGTGTCTACATTTAGAACGCTTACCCTTGTCAAAGGGCCCACGGTCAACGTGGGAATCCAGGGCTTTAGATCGTGTCGGAAATTGGGCTTAGTCCCTGGACTAAGTGGCGAGAATTAAATATGTGCCGAAAACAAGTATGGGACCATTTGGACCGAAACACATAAGTAAAGCCCAATTGCCATATCGATCACTCGGGTTAAGCGGGGGTGCCCGAGCATGGTCAAAGGGGTCGGGCTCAGGACCCGATGGTGTAGG
>JAFMDM010000125.1 GCA_017857195.1 Methanobacteriota archaeon | reverse complement strand
ATGTAGAGTCCCAACTTAACCGATGTAACAGGGTTGATTCCAGTTATCCATGCACTTATTGTGAAAGCGGCTACCTTGATGAATACCATTGCTGTTGCCAACGTAGCTACTAGGACCAAAGTGATGTTGGGAGCCAGGGCCGGAACGGTAGCTCCTGCGGCCACAAAGAAGATCACCAGGAAGAATTCCCTTAGTGGCTTCACGGACTCTAACACTTTACTGTTTCCCTTGATTGTGGACACAGCGTAACCTATCATTAAAGCTAAGAGTGCTGGGGAGACCCTGAGAATCGGCGAAACGGCTGTAAGTATGGTCACCAGGGAAAGGAAAGCTATTATCACCATATCTTCACCGCTTTTCATGGCCCTGTCAATTATCCTCTTGGCGAAAGTGAAGCCAAAGGCTGTAGCAAATATAAGTCCTAAGGCGATGTAGTTGGCCTGCTCTGCAACCTTGATGGGTTGGCCTCCTTCACTTACGATTGGGAAAATTGCCAGGAAAACTAGGGATACTATATCCTCCATCGACGCCATACCTAGAATTGTGTTCCTGGCCTCCGAAAGCTCTAGCATACCCTTTTCCTCCAATAGTTTGAACGCAATCGCGGTGCTCGTATTCACTGTTGTGAAGGCCAGTGTTAGGACGTCGCCATAGGTAAGTTTTAGAAGACTACCTAAGCCAAAGGATATGCCCAACACAATTGTGATCTCAAAGATTATGATTGGTACCAATTTAGAAAGCTCAGCCTTTATATATTCAAAGTTTAAGCGAATTCCAATCTCAAAGGCTATTACTGTGACCGCCAGATCGCTCATTAATTGGAGTAGAGAGGAGGAAGGATCAACCAGGTGAAGTATAGGTCCCAACACTATGCCTGCAATTATGTAACCTAGAACAGCTGAGAATCCCCTTAATCTCATTACGTAACCTAATAGTCCTCCTACCGTGAACAGGGCGCTAAGCGTTATTAGGTCTGTTGTTGTGGCCCCAGCAGCCATAAGCCTTTAACTCACTCTACCCTCTTTAGCATTAATCTGGATAGAACTCGTCCTTGACTCATTGTTGGAGCTTTAAGTAATTCCCTCATTTTCCAAGGATTAAGGGCTCTCACTTGAACCCCTCACGGCCACCTAACTTATTTCAACTAATTCTGCTTTAACATCTGTCGAACAAGTAAATGCAGCTTAATTGCAGCTTAGCTAAGACTTAATATCATTTCAACCACACTTAGAAGTATGGAGAAGCTGAAGTACGATCTTGTAGTTGTTGGTGGCGGATTGTCGGGATTAATGACTGCCCATGAAGTCGCCAACGCAGGCTATAGGGTAGCAGTGATCTCCAAGGTGTTTCCAACTAGGTCCCATTCTGCCTGTGCTGAAGGAGGGATAGCAGCCTATATGGAGGGCAACTCCGATCCGTCCGATAGCCCAGACTTCATGGTTTATGACACTGTTAAGGGAGGCGACTATTTGGTTGATCAGGACGCTGCGGAGGTTCTATCTTACAAGTCTGGGGAGATCGTTAAGCTTCTTGAGAGCTGGGGCGCCCTATTCAACAGACAGCCGGACGGCAGGGTGGCCTTAAGGTATTTTGGTGGACAAACCTATCCACGAACAAGGTTTGTGGGCGATAAGACAGGAATGGCTCTATTACATACAACATATGAAAGGGTCTCAGGACTCAATGCCGACTTCTATTCAGAATGGTTCACTCTAGATCTTCTCGTCTCAGATAGAAGGGTGAGTGGGGTCGTGGCCATGGATATGAAGTCAATGAATCCAGTTACCTTCGTCTCAAAAGCCGTGGTGCTTGCCACTGGAGGCAATGGAATGTTGTATCAGCATACCACCAACAGCTACATAAATACAGGTGATGGCTACGCCATGGCCCTTAGGGCAGGGGCCGCATTGAAGGACCCTGAATTCGTTCAATTTCACCCCACTGCCCTTTATCCCTCTGATATTCTGATCAGTGAGGCAGCAAGGGGCGAGGGAGGCATATTGCGTAACAATAAAGGAGAAAGGTTCATGACCAAATATGCTCCAAACAAGCTAGATCTGGCGCCTAGGGACGTTGTATCTAGAGCCATTTTGACTGAGGTGGCTCAGGGAAGAGGTTTTGAGGGCGGATATGTGCACCTTGACCTCACTCATCTGGGCGAGAAATACATAAAGGAGAGGCTTTCACTTGCCGTGGAGGCTGGGAAGGCCTTCGCAGGTGTGGATCCTGTCAAGGAACCGTTACCAGTGAGGCCTGCACAACACTATTACATGGGGGGCATAGATGTGAATATAACAGGAGCTAATCCCGATCTACCGGGGCTCTTCTCAGCAGGCGAAGCGGCCTGCGTTTCCGTTCATGGAGCCAATAGGCTAGGTTCAAATTCTCTTCTTGAGACTCTGGTTTTCGGAAGGGAGACTGGTCAGGCGATAGTTAAATTCCTCAAGGAAGCCAACGAACCAAGCGCACCTGAGGGAGCTGAGAAGGCACTTGATGAGGCCTACTCCTACACTAAGAGGGAATCAGGAGTACATTTTGGAGAGATAATGAAAGATCTCAGGAAGACAATGTGGGATGACGTCGGTGTGTTTAGGGATGAGGAGAGGCTGAAGAGAGCGGTCTCAAAAATCACAGACCTCAGAAAGAACGCAGTTGGCATGTATGTGACTGACAGAAGCACCACCTACAATACGGAATTCTTTAACGCCCTCGAGTTGAGGAACATGTTAGATCAGGCTCTAGTGATCGCTAGCACCGCGTTGAACAGGACTGAATCAAGAGGTGCCCACTATAGGTTGGACTATCCAAAGAGAGACGACAAGCAATGGCTTAAGCATACTCTGGCCTATTTGAGAGGGAACACAGTGGAAATTGGTTATAAACCAGTGAAAATTACAAGGTGGATGCCTGAGGAGAGGGTGTACTGATGAGCCAAGAGATAGGAAGGGAAATCAAGGTTAGGATAAAGAGGTTTTCCAGAGAAAAGGGTAGTTGGTGGCAGGAATATCCAGTAAAAGTGGATAAATATACTCAAATGACTGAAGTATTGAAGAGAATCAAGGAGGAGCAAGATCCTACTCTTGCCTACCGTGCCTCATGTCACATGTCGGTCTGTGGTAGTTGTGGCATGAAGATAAATGGTGCTCCAAAGCTTGCTTGTAGGACCATAGCATTGGATGAGGTATCTAGGACGGGATCAAATACGATTGAAGTTGAGCCCATGGATGGATATGAGGTTCTAAAGGACTTGGTTGTGGACCTAGACGACTTCTATGAGAGGATGTATAAGGTAACACCTAGGTTGAAGCCCTCCCAGGAAGTTCTAGAGGGGAAGGCACAACATAGGTTGACGCCAGAGGATCAATCCAGATTATGGAAGTTTGCCCAATGTATCTGGTGTGGGTTATGTGTATCCGCCTGTCCCGCGGTGAAGACAGACGAACAGTTCCTTGGACCAGCTGCCCACGCAAAGGGTTACAGGTTCCTCTCAGATCCTCGAGATACCATATCCAATGAGAGGGCCAAGGTGCTGATTGATAGTGCGTGGAGATGCACATATTGCTACATGTGTTATGAAGTCTGTCCCAGGGACATAGAGCCTGTGGAGGCAATAAAACTTACCAGAACTTTCACCGATAAGTTTGGGCCTACTGGAGAGGCCTCGAAGCTGGGAGAGAGACACTCTAAGGCAGTGGAGGAATCAATAGCAGAGTCAGGTATGCTCCAGGGAGGTAAAGTTTACCTGAAGACCTATGGGCTTGTAAACTCATTGATCTCGATGATGGAGTTAATGAAGGATGGAAAGGCGACCAAACTCATTATGGAGAAACAGAAGAAAGTTAAAGGGTTAGATGAGTTGAAGAAACTGCTAGGTGAGAGGCAATGAAACTCGCCTACTATCCAGGCTGTACGGCCCACGGCTCAGCTGTGGAAATAGATGTCGCCACCAGGAAAGTGGCTGAGGTCCTAGGTGTAGAACTCCAAGAGGTGGAGGATTGGAACTGTTGCGGAGGTGGCTTCCTGGATGAAAGGGATCCTGCGGGTCATGTCGCGATCAATCTGAGGAACCTATCTAAAGTAGAGAAGATGGGAGTAAAGAAAATGGTAACACCATGCAGCGTTTGTCTTCACAGTCACAGGATGGCCGCCCATAAATACAAAGAGAATGCCTTACTAAGGGAAGAGGTAGATCGTAGAATACAGGGCACTGAGGTCAAGTATTCTGGTGAAGCGGACGCTGAGCATATTGTTTGGACGCTGTTAAGGGATGTAGGCCCTGAGAGGATAAAAAGCGCCGTGAAGAGGCCGCTCATGGGGCTTAAGGTGGCCACCTATTACGGTTGCCAGATGTTGAGGCCAAGCGAGGTTATGGGTTTCGAGGATCCACATAGACCTAAGAGTTTGGCCGACCTAGTCTCCCTCACAGGAGCCACCCCTGTTTCGTTTCCTGCCATGACGTCCTGTTGTGGATTTCCATTAATGGGAAGCAATGAGAAAGGTGGACTTAGACTAGCCTACAATATAATGAAGGGCGCCAAGGATGTTAATGCAGACCTATTAGTTCATCCTTGCTCGCTATGTCATCTTCAGCTCGATGTAACTCAGGTAAGGGTAAGGGACATGTTTGGGCTAAATTGGACCATGCCTGCGGTTTATGCCACTCAGCTTCTGGCCATAGCATTTGGCTTTTCACCTGAGGAAGTACAGCTAGGTAAAAATGCCATAGAGGTACTTCGTCAAAAGGGTATTATTTAGTCCTTTAGGAGAATTTCTTCAACTCTAATCTGATGGTGTTAAGTTAACGCTTCTCACTAGAGGATATTTTTATCTTATGGGGGTTAAGAGGGCTGAAGACCCCGTAGGGATGGATAGCCCCCAAGATAAATGACACTTTCCTCAGGGGTACCAATGATAGTCATGGACGGGTAAGCGTCA
>JAFMDM010000124.1 GCA_017857195.1 Methanobacteriota archaeon | reverse complement strand
CCTCATGACCCTCTCCAAGAGCTCATCTGCGGTCTCCGTCAAGGTGAAGAACCCGTCCATGATTCCTGCATTGTTGCAGAGGACGTCTATTCTCTTGAATACCCTGATCGTTTCGTTAACGACTTTCTCCGCGTTCTCCTTAACAGAAATGTCCAATGTCATTCCCAATACTTCCCTGCCGTCCTTCTTGAGTTCCTGGGTCACCTCCTTGACCCTCTCATCAACTACGTCCACCAGGACCACTTTGGCACCCTCTCAGGAAAAGAGGGAGGCCATGGACTTCCCTATTCCGGATCCTCCTCCGGTGATTATAACCACTTTTCCCTCTAACTTTCCCTGCATCGTAGGTCAATTAGGTTCCGGGTAAAAAGCTTCAATGGATGTCGTGGAATCATAATATAACCAACTAAAACGATCCTTCGAAAACTTACGGACACGGGTCACCGTATCTTTATATTCAGATCGTTCAAGTAACACATATGAGTGAAGTCATAGAGAGTCTGCTCAAGAACCCGCAGTTGCTGTCGGCTCTGGCGGATAAGGTCTACGAGAGGTTGAAGGATGAAATAGTGATAAAGCGTCTAGACGAAAATAGCCAAGTCATCAGGCAGTTGATGGAAGAGATCAGGTCCCTCCAACAGGCCGTCAAGGAACATTCCGAGGCCATCAAGTCACTCCAAAGAACTACCATCGCCCTAGTTAGAGAACAAAGGAAACTGTCGATAGCGATAGGTAGCTTCACAGGTAGGGCAGGAAGGGGATTGGAGAGGGCCATGCTCAACCTCTATAAAAAGGCCCTGGTCCTGCACGGAGCTGATCCGAAGAAGGTGGTTCACGGTAGGGTTGTAGACACGTTAGGGGTAGTGGAGAAGAACAGGATATTTGAGGTGGACTTCTATGAGACCAACGACCAGGTCTATCTGTTCGAGGTCAAGAATTACGCAGATGAGGCGGTTATTGACCAGGTTCTGAACAGATGGAAAGTGTTCTCTTCCCTTTACACCAAACCCGTAAAGATATTCGTGGTCGCCAATTATGTGGAGAGGGAAGTAAAGGAGGAACTTGAGAAGGAGGGGGTGGAGGTAATAGCCTCTCAGGTCGTCGATTAACCCCCAATTGTCTCCTTGATTCATGATCTATCCTCTCTGTGTTGGAAGGCTAAACTTGAGGATGAACTCCTCGTGGAACCTCTCAATCTTAATACACTTACCTGTGACAGGTTGAAGGTGCGTTGATACTTGACGTCCCAACGCTACTATGAAAGCTCCCTCTTCTTACTGACCGCCACAGTCCAACAGAGATGTGGGTATTCAGCGATGGTTAACCTGTTTCTCGATAGTCCTATACTTAAGGTGTATACTTCTCTTTTAGGACTTTCAGAATTCCATTGTTGACGCCAGCGACGCTCCCTCCGCCTCCACAAGAGAAATGAAGCTGCGGGAGTAATTATCACTTCTCTGCGGGGACCGGACGTCACGGATAAGTTCCCCCTCCCCCGTGGGGGAGTTCCGGCCCTCCATGAGAGATCTCAAATCAATGGTGATAAGGAACCACCTAGGGAAACCCCTTAGAGCGAGTAAACCTGCATTGGAAACTCATAACCACAATTATAGTGCCGTCACCGACCTATAAATCGGGGAAGACGTTCTGCTTGAAAGAGCAGGTTTATTCACATTTTGTAAACCATAGCTGGGCAAAAGTAAAATTCATAACTTAATGTTGACACGATGGTCGCCACTAACAGTCTCCAATAAAGTTAAAAAATCAACAATGAATCCATCCCGTGGACCTCTCAAATTTTCCTTGGAGGGAATATAACGTTAAATTCGCGATCCTCTTCGGTTCGAGGGTTACCGGCAGGATCATCAAGGGAGATTGGGATTTCGCTATATATTTCTCCGACTTCAAACTGGAGTATATTTCTGATTTAGTCTACGCCCTGTCCAAGTATTTGAACGTTAGGGAGGAAATGGTAGATATTGTCCCTCTAAATCTCTTTGAGAATTTACCGTGTCCACTAATTCTTGAAATATTTGACAACGGTACCACACTTTTCCGCGATGACGAGAGCTTTTACGCCAGACAGTGGTTAAGGATGAGAAACATTTGCCAGGACTTCGTCATAGATTACAATAAGCTGAATTTACATGAAACACAACTAAGGGCATTGGAGAGGTCCTCATGATAGTGGATTCCCTTTTGGAAACCCTGGGAGAATACACCAAGAAGTTGAGGGAACTCACCTTGAATGACTGGACCACGTTTTATGCTGGGATATATTTGCTTCAGGCTCAGGTGCAGGCCTTAATTGATATTGTGGAGAGAGGTTGCGCAGAGCTAGGGCTTAAGGTAGAAGGTTATGTGGAGGGAGGAAGTTAATGGGAGCAGGAATCATGAGTGAGGAGGAGTTCAAGTTTTACAGACGAATGGTGGGTTTTAGAAACATAACAGTTCATGAGTACACCTCAGTGGACTTAGAAATCGTTAAGAGAATGATAATGGAAAAGGAGTTCGAGAAGGTGTATTCGTTGGCATTGAAAATTGTTAATGAACTGAAAAATAAAGGGATAGATCCTTAGTCAGATCCTACTTGTTAGGTATTCCTAAGACGATAGTGTCGTCATGAACCTTCAGATCAACGGTAAGCGTTCTTGGGAGTGCGATGCATCCCATAGTATCGGCACTAAGCTACGGATTTTTCTTTCAGCCAACTAGAATTTCAGAAGGGGTGCATCACACTCTCAATGAGAACACCCTAACCTTATGATTTGTAGGTTCATAACGACACTATCATCCATCCCTTGTGAAATTCTGGTTGATTAAAAGAAAAATCGTAGCTTAGTGACACTCCAATGTGGTCGGAACCAAGACCTATAGGGTTGAGGTTTCCCTGTCCGACCTTTCCAACAACTGTAGTTCTCCCCTGGGGGGTGATTGCAAACATGTGGTGGCACTCCTCCTGTTTTACCTTAGGAACGTGGACGAGGTCATAGACCTCGTCAAGCTCAGAGACGAACTGAAGGGAAGAGACAAGAGCGAGTTGATCGACATCATAATCGAGGCAGTGAGGGGGAACGACGTACTGCTGTTGATATGGAGCGTGGATAGGAAGGTGAGGATCTGCACGTTCCTCAAGGTATTCAACGGGAGACACTTGGACGAGGGAGTGATCCAGCACATGGCCAACATCATAAGGGCTTACAAGAATAGGATTTCAAAGCAGGACCTCTTTAAACTGCTGGAGAGGGCTGTAGACTGTGAAGATTTCGGGTGCTATTACGACGACTATCGGGACAACTGGTTCTCCAATCCCCTATTTGAGGCGATAGGTGAGGGGTTATCTGGAAAGGAATTGACTAGGGAGGACGTAGAGACCTTGAAGAAGATAATCGATCGGGACGAGTACCAGGTCACCACTCCCATGATCCTGAATTTGATTGAGAAGGCCGAGGCTGACTTGAACTTCCTCAGGTTGGTGGAACCGATCCTCCCCCGATTACGACAGGGCCAAGGCACTCGTTAAACGCGGTCTCTACGACGAGGCCAGGAAGGTTTGGAGGCTAGCGGACTCTCGGGCGACAGGTTAACCCTCCTGCTCCGATTCGATCCTGAGGGCGGGTCGAGGGAGGTGAAGGGAAAGAGGAAGTATCGTGCCCTGGTAGGTTATTACGTTGACACGATGGGTTACGATAAGGCCAAGGAGTACATTAGGAGCTCGAAGAGATGGCTGACGAGGAGGTGAACAGGATCGTGCGGGACTACGAGGATATGATATTGGAGGACAGGGAGCCAACTAGCGCTTTAGCCAGATACTTCCTGGCCAAGGGTTATCTACGTTGCGCGCTGAAGTTCTACGAGAATATGGACGATGAGTTGAAGGACCTCTTGGCTGACAAGACATTGGAGAGGGGAGTCGGACTACTTGTCCTTCAGCTTCAAATTTTGAGATCATATGTGAGAGGAGGCCAGACAGGCTATACCATATCCGTCGATAAGGTTGTCAAAGGGTTGATCGCCAAAGGAAATCGATATGATGCGGTGGTGGAGGTGTTATTAGAAGAAATAAAAGTCTGCATGAGAGAGGAGGACTTCAAGAGGTTGGTTGAGCAAATCGGAACGAGACATTATCTGAAGTATAGATTGATACAAAAATTAAGTGAGTTATGAAAATTGCCGTTCTCGAGAGCCTCTCTCCCTTCGGGTGAGGTTAAATTCTCTCATAGTGCGGACATTAGGCTATAAATCACGGGGATGGAGCGCTTATGAAGGTGTTGTTTGTATTTTGAAAGCCACTTATTCAGAGGAAGAGGAGCTTTTTGCCGACATGCACAGTGTCAGCACTAAGCCAAATTCCTTCTAACGAGTATGTCACAAAGTAAATAACGCCACCTCAAGGAAAACGCCGGGCCCGCTGATTTGTAGGTTGATGTATACATGATGCGAAGTACCCCTTTTAACTCATGATCGTGATCATGGTGTCGTCATACATAACAAATCAAAGGATCATGGCGTTCTTTGAGAGTGTGCCACTATTCATCCTTTGTTACCCATCCTCGTTGGCGGAAGAAAAATTAGTAGCCTAGTGACTACACCATGATCGTGATGAAGGATTAGTCTATGGCTGGGGGGATCCTGTTAACGGGACGTGTATGGCACAAACAGGTGGGCGTGAAGTTTCTGGGCGAATCCGCAACTCCTCTAGGTGTCATCAACACCTTCGATCTGAATGGTGACTTGAACGTGCTTAACTCCACGACATAGATGACACTCCACCTGCGATCTTGGCTATCGTGCTACTTCATTTTCTGTAATAGCCCGTCATAAACTTTCCATTCTCATTCCTTGTTTAGAATTAAATTCCTAAAAGCCTTTTACAAAAACATGCTCTGTGGGATACTTCAATTTTTATCAGGGACAACGTGAAACTTACTTTTAATCTGAC
>JAFMDM010000123.1 GCA_017857195.1 Methanobacteriota archaeon | reverse complement strand
CGTTACAGGGACGCCCTCGTGTACAAGGGTTGGTATAATAATTCTAAGAAGGGTAGGTTTCCAAGAGTTTATAAGCCAACTATGTGGTTAACGCCTAAAGCGAGTTATAACGTGGACTTTGGAACAATGACTGTTAGGATTGCTGGTGTTGGTGAGCTTCAAATTTTGGGTTATCCTAGGAGCTTGAGGGAGTATGTAAATGAGGATGAAGGAGGCTAGTAGTTAAGGGTGATAAGGCTTTCCTAAAAGTGATTTTTGAAAGGGACGAAGAGAAGGTTGAGCCAAAACCAAGTGTCGCTGATATTAATATGAGCGAGATAGTCGCTTGAAGAATCTCATCAGTAAAGTAGATAAACTGCCAAAGGAGTTTAGGGATAAACTGTACTTAATGCAGTATAGTCGTATTCAATATTGGGTTGAGTGGCAATCTAAGAAGCGCGGGTTAATTATTGAGTTTGTTAATCCCAGTTATTCTTCTGTGTCTTGTCCTAAGTGTGATAAGAAAATGAGGGAGGTTGGTTATCGTTGGTTTAAGTGTTCATGTGGTTACGAGAACGACCGTAATGTGATCGCGATGAACCTAAATGGTGGTCTCTGACCCTCTCGACCGCCCCTCAGAGATGTATCTCCGGATGAGGGGAACCCTCGCCCCTTCCAGGGCGGGGAGGAAGTCAGCAAGACAATTGGAAACCATAGCAGATCGTCACCAGTTAGGTGAATTAGCAGCCTATCTGTCAATATCTATTACCTCAACAGATCCTCATTAATTCACGTCATCCTCATCACGTTCTGAGGGGAAAGATAATTTATCCTACAAGTAACGACACTATGGCGGATGCACTGAGTTTTCCTTATCCAATAGATATTTAAAGAATCATTTGTACTATTTTGTGGATTACTGGACATCTAAGTAAGGGGCAATGCTCGTAACGAGGTTGGTCCTTCAAGAATAGGGCCTGAGCTTATGCCTCAGGGACCTACCAGGTGGTCCCCATAGGCTCCCGACTCGCTTGGCCTACAGTCCCGCATGTTTCCTTAATATTGTACGGGCATTAGATGTCCATGTGATTACGACCAACTTTGAGAGCTCCTATGTTTACTATCTTGTTGGCATTGCCTTGATATTGACTGTCAGCTCCTATAGAAGCCTTAGAGGGAGAAGATATAGGCCCTTCAGAATATTCCTCAGGCCCTTCATCTATCTCTTCATAGGAATAGCCTTACTTATTCAGAATTACGAACCGTCGTTTTTGTCTATCTCACTCCTAGGTCTAGCCGCTGGGTTTCTTATGGGATTAAGATTGGGTTCTGGAGTCTCCCTTTTCTATCGGCGAGGCGATCTTTATTATAGACGCTCATACTGGGTTTACCTTTTTTGGCTTGGCTCCTTCCTTTTAAGAGTATATGGAGCTGAGCTTCTCACCTTCTGCAATAGATGTGATCCTTGTGGACACATTGCTCATGTTCTCCAGTGGCCTTCTCATAGGTGAGTCCTATCACATAACCAGAAAAGCCAGAGAGCTAAGGCAAATGCCTCCTAAGAGCTCTCCCACCGAGTCACCCTAAAATTTCGTGGAGTTCCACTGACGGGATGACTAGATAACCTCTAGGGCGTCTTCCTTGATCTTGCAAAGGTGAACGGTGAAACCCATGGTCTATAACCTTTCCCTCTCAAGGCATTTCCTTCGAGTAGAATTAATATAGATGATTTGAAGAGTGAATGGCGGATGATAGAGGATATCCTGTTGACCTTCAGCGTCCTCGTTAGTTCCTGGACAACCTATAATTCACTAATGGCATTCCTTGGGTTTACCTGGAGGCCAGTTGAGGAGAGATCCAGGGATAAGGTGACCTTCAGCCTCGTGGTTCCCGCTAAGGATGAGGAAGGGGTACTTCCTAGATTAATGGAGTCCCTACTCAATCAGGATTACGATAGATCCAAGTATGAGATTCTTGTTGTGGAGAGCGGTTCTACTGACAGAACCCTGGAGGTCTGCAGGAAATACGAAATGAATTACATCAACGTCAGATGTTACCATCTGAAGAGGAGGGCAGTAAATGGTAAAAGTGAAGCACTAAACTTCGCGACTTCAGTGAGTAGGGGAGAAATTATAGGAGTATTTGATGCCGATAGCATGCCTAGACTTGACGTACTTTCCTACGCCGCGGCCAAGTTCAAGGACCCCAACGTTGCTGCAGTCCAGGGCAGATTAATTCCCATAAACGTCAGGGATAGTATATTGGCTAGGTTCGCCTCCCTGGAGGAATTGCTGAGCGAGTACAGCCTAGGCGGAAGGGCGAGGCTGGGGGGATTCGTCTCATTGGAAGGAACTTGCATGTTCCTCAGGAGGGAGGCTCTGGTTAAGCTGGGAGGCTGGAAGGAGGACACCTTGACGGAGGACTTCGAGTTGAGTCTGAGGGCTCTGTCCTCGGGCCTCAACATCCTTTACTCCCCCTCCATTGTAGCGAGGAGGGAAGTCACGGCCAAGTTCAAGGGGCTGGTTAAGCAGAGGTTGAGATGGTATCGAGGTAAGCTTGAGGTGGACTTATCTCTCCTCAAGGCCAGAGGAGATCTCAGGGCCCTTGACGCCTTAGTAACCCTGGCCACGCCAATGATCATGGTTCTTTACGTCACAACGTATTTCCTACCCATGGTGGCCTCTTTCCACGTTCTGGAGGAGGCATCTGTTCTCACGGGTATCTCCACCCTATTCACACTTCTTGTCACGATACTAATATCGAGGAGGCACCTGATAGAACCTTTCTATGGACTCCTATCCTATCTATACGTGAACATGGTAATAGCAATTAACGTGGCCGCCATTTTCATGGAAGTGACCAGGAGACCAAAGGTGTGGACCAAAACGGAGAGAGCCTATCAACACAAATTAAATCCAGTCAGGTGAAACTTCATCGTGAGGTCGAGGCCAGTAGTTGGAACCGTCGCCGGAAGTGACTCTGGGGGAGGAGCTGGACTCCAAGCCGATTTAAAGACCTTCACCTCCCTGGGGACCTTCGGTGTCACTGTGGTAACTTCCATCACTGCGCAAAACACTGAGGGTGTAAGAGAGGTCTATCCACTACCTCCATCCCTGGTTCAGTCACAGTTGGAAGCCGTGATCGCGGACTTTGACATCAGGTTCGTCAAGACTGGAGTTCTCCCAAGCGAAGAAGTAGTTGAGGTCTTGAGAAATAAGGTGATTGAAAGGTCCCTAGGACTCGTCCTCGACCCTGTACTTGTGGCCAAGTCGGGACAGAGGTTGGTTGGAGATCAAGTAATATCCGCCATAAGGAAGCTTGCATCATATTCCCTAATTCTAACACCAAACATTACGGAGCTGGAGCTCCTTTCTGGGAGAAAGGTGAACGACCTTCCCTCAATGGAAGAGGCCGCTCTCTCACTTTCATCCTCATTGGGTACCAACGTTTTAGCAAAGGGCGGGGAGAGGAGTGAGGGTAAGGACATCCTCATAATTGATGGTAGGCTCAGTCACCTTTCAAGTCCAAGGGTGGAGACCAAGGATACCCATGGAAGTGGGGACGTGCTCTCAGCCGCTATTACCTCCTACCTGGCCAAGGGCAATAAGCTCCCTGAGGCGGTCCGCGAGGCAAAGGAGTTCGTCACATCCTCCATAGTTAATTCGCTTAGGATAGGAAAGGGAAGAGGGCCCGTGGATCCCTTTGCCTCGGTTGAGAGGTTAGCCCATAGGGAGATGGTAAGGGAGGAGCTTGAGGAGCTAGTACTAAGGTTAGAGGAAATGAAGGAACTGATCATTGCCCTATTGAGGACCGAGGACAAGGCCAACATAGGGTCCATTACCCCATACCAGGAGGTAGCTACTCTGGCTGGAGGAATAGTGAGGTACATGAACTGGATAAAGGTCGATGGTCCCATAGTGTTCGGAGTGGAAAATTTAGTCTCCTCCGCGCTGAGAAGGACTGGAGCCAAGGTGGGGCTCTCCATCTCCCTTAGTGAAAGGTTATTGAGGAACTCTGAGAGATATGGATTGAGGATGAGGGAGAACGGACCCTGTGACATACTTATGGAGGGTGATAAGGTCGTCATATTGGCCCAAAATGGCAGAGAGCTCCTGGAGAAGTTGGAGGTGTTGGCCAAGTGATAACTGTAGTTGGTAGCTATAATGTGGACCTTGAGGTTAAGGTGGACAGGTTTCCAAGCCCCAGTGAGACTGTCTTCAGTAGGGAACTGTTGATCCTACATGGAGGTAAGGGATCGAACCAGGCGGTATCTGCTTCTAGGTTAAAGGGTAACGTGCAGCTTGTGGCCGCGGTAGGGGACGACGAGTATGGAACCCGAGCGATCAGGTTCCTGAGGGAGGAGAACGTTGGTACTAGGTACGTTACCACCAAGAGGGCCAGGACTGGTACCGCAATTGTTATGGTGGATTCTGAGGGTGAGAATATGATAGTTGTGGACAGGGGGGCGAACATGTTGCTGGAACCTTCAGATCTAGGGGACTCAATGAATCATACTGACGTCCTCCTCACTCAGTTGGAGGTTAAGGATGAAGTGGTGAGTACGGCCCTTAACCAATGTGTGGACTGCATCAGGATATTGAACCCAGCTCCGGCAGTTCTGAGGGACTTTCAGCTCCTTAGACACGTGGACGTGCTGACACCCAACGAGGTGGAGGCCAAGCAGCTAGCTCACGCCTCAACGGTTGTTGATGCGGCTAACTCTCTCCTAAAATTGGTGAGATATGCAGTGGTGGTAACGTTAGGGGATCAGGGAGCACTGGTGGTTACCAGGAGAGGTTCACATAGGGTTCCCACCCTGAAGGTCCGCGCTAAGGACACCACAGGCGCTGGTGACGTGTTTAATTCTGCATTGGCGGCCATGTTAGATGGAGGAAGAGACCTGGAGGACGCGGTAAAGTTCGCTAACATGGCGGCCGCCATATCCACCTTGACCGAGGGAGCCCTGGGTCCGAGATTTGAAGAGATTGAGGAACATGTGAGGTCTTGACCATGGAGATTACTTTTCTGGGTACTGGAGCGGGCGCAACTTCAGGATCGTCCAGGTTCAAGTCCTCCTTCCTGTTAAGAGATCAGGGAGTTGGGCTATTGTTTGATATGGG
>JAFMDM010000122.1 GCA_017857195.1 Methanobacteriota archaeon | reverse complement strand
ATCTCCATCGCGAGGTGGAGATGCCCCGTCCGTGAGGGCGGGGTAGTTCACGTATGAGTGTGTTGAAAGAAGAAACAGTTTCTCCAGTTAGTCGCAACGGTATGGTTCTAGTTTCAGCCATTGAAACAGCGATCCTACCAAACTATCCTATTCCTGAATTCAGCTCTGGAACTTACTGTTTAATTGAAAACTCTATGAGTTAGTGTGATGATTGCTATTCGATGGCCAAGAAAAGATGCCATTATGATATACTTCTCGCTGTACTAATGGTCTGTTCCTCAGGTGCCAGGAAAACCAGAATCATGTATTCGGCAAACCTGAGCTATGACCTAACTAATAAATATCTTGATTTGGCCCAACGCAACGGTTTAGTTGTAAGGAAGGACAACCTCTATTTTCTTAGTGAGAAGGGAAGGGGGTTCATGGAAAAGTTGAGAAGGTTCAAGGAAATATATGGACAAGTTAAGGAAATTGAGCAGGATTTAAAGAGGTCCTTAATCAGGATGTGAAAGCAATGTATAGAAGGATCTAATAACTTAGCCAAGCGAAGCGGTATCAATAATGAAGCAAAGAATAATACCAAGCCGTGACCGTAATCACCTAACGCAGAAACTTCTGTTGACGAGATCAGGGTTGTGACGTAGTCGTAAAGCATAAAGTTATCATAGACACTTTATTATCTATGAGAGTCGTTTACAGTATAAGACTGGACAAGAAATTACGGGAAGAAATGGATAAATATAACGTGAAATGGAACGAGGAGATTGAAACCTATATTTCTAAAAGAATTGAAGAGCTCGAGAAAGAGAGAATTCTAAATGAAATTGAAGATAAACTGAAGAATATTAAGGGAGCTAAACGTGGGGAGGCAGTGAGACTGGTGAGGGAAGATAGGAATAGTAATTGATTCTTCAATATTAATAAAATATGTCACAAAGGAAGAAGGGTGGGAGAAGGTAAGAATCTATTTGAAGGAAAGTGAAACTCTTGATCTAGCCCTCATCGAGTCCACAAATGCGGTTTGGAAGAAAGCACATTTGTTAAAGGAATTGAACAAGGTAGATATGAATGTAATAGTAGACGTAATAAAAAATTATATGCCAAGATTATTAAAAATATATGACAGCAGAAACCAACTTGATAGAGCCCTTGAGATCTCATTAAAAGAAGGAATAACCATATATGATTCCCTTTACATTGCGTTAGCGGAGAATCTGGGGGTTGGCCTTCTGACCGGTGATAGGGGACAGTATGAAAAAGGGAGGAAGTATGTGGACTCCGTTTTAATTGATTGATTTAGATAGCGCTCTCCTCTTAATCTCATACTAATGGTGTAAGGGTCATCGAGATTATGTACACCTACCCCATCAAGTCTGTATAGGTCCTTGGTTAACTTCCTAGGAGCAGGAATAGATTTCCTACACATGATCAATCAGAGGAGGTCAAGCCGGTAGCATCCAAAGGGAGTAATCCTTGAGACCTTTTTTATGGATTACCTTTTCGATGGGGAGTAGTTCAATTACCGTACCTCAGTGGATTTAACCTTCTTTTCTCTAAATAATGAATCGATCACAAGGAACGCTTCCTCTCGATTTAGGTCCTCATATAATGAGGTGTGACTTAGAGATTCTTTAGTAAGGACGGCGGAGGTCATGAATGCTCCTTCCGCATGTGCCACCACCGTACCGCTGAAATCATCTACCTGATCAACATGCATGTTCTTCTCTATTTCTCCTCTTTGTCCTTCAATCTCAACCTTGAGTCTCTCCAGCTCCTCCGCCTTCAACTGGAGCTCCAATCTCAACTCCCTATTGATTCTTCTCAGCAGATAGAAGAGGGTAATGACTAGAGCAGCCATTGGTGGAACGATCAAGAGGTGTATGGGTAACCTCAAGTATGCTACAGGTATGAGGACCGCCACCACGAAAGGTATCAACACTGAGAGCCTATACGAAAGTACATTTTTCTCCTTGCATCTTTCCAACGCTCTCCTAGCGTTGTTCTCTTCAACGAGCCTATAGGATCTTCTCTGGTTCTGGAGCCATGGTCCCCACTCCCTATCACAGGTAATCAGCCTGATCCTCACTCCGCTTGCCGCCCTGAGAAGTAACATGTTCGCGTATTCCTCATCCAGTTTCGCGGTGGCGAGGGTTATATCACTCATCTTGTTCAGTGGGATAGGTCCGACAACTCTATACTCCACCTGTTGGAGATCATTCACTGGCTAAAAAATTAAGAACCACAAACTTCCCTTGGATCAACAGGAATCCTGGAGATCTTTCTACCTGTTACCTTCTCTAAGGCTAAAAAGGTCCCAGCCATCCCTCCTATGGTGCCGCTCTCCCCGACCCCTCTGGCTCCGTGAGGCAAGGTCGAGGGGAACTCAACGATTTGCGTGTTAACTCTAGGGGATTGATATGCCTTGGCAAAGCCTGAATCCACGATCGTGCCAAAGGTTGGAATTCCGTCACTGGAGTACTTCGCCTCCTCCCATAGAGCCTCAGCTATGCCCTGCAGCACTCCTCCCTTAACTTGAGCCTCCACATCCTGTGGATTCAATGCTCTACCCACATCGTCCACCGCAAACACCTGAATTTTTGGGACACAGGTCTCCTTATCCAAATCGACGGTAACCACGTAGGCTCCTGGAGCGAAGATGGGGTCGGCCCTGTAGAACGTCTCTACTTCACCGGAGCCTCCCTTTAACTCCTTCAATTTCTTCACCACCTCCATCACCGCTGCTCCAGCAACTGAGGCACTTCTACTCCCAAAGGTACCTATGGCTTCCTTGAGGTCTTGTGTATCGGCGAACTTAATCTTGACCTTGGATTCCTCCACTCCCAGGGTCTCCGCTGCTAACTTGGTGAATGCTGTGAGGTGGGCCTGACCCTGGGGCCTGGAGCCAACGATCACTTCGACTTCGTCTCCCACAATCCTAGCTTTGGCACTCTCACCTGGTGCGGTTGAGTTGAAGGCTGAGAACATCAAAATCACGGATCTTTCCTGCCTTTCCCTGTACACTGACTCCGCCCTCCTTAACACCTCCTCGGAACCTGCCGGATCTATCCTGTTCCCCAAAGGTGTAATATACTCACCCTTTACCAAGTTCTTTCTCCTTATTTCCACCGGATCCATGCCTAGCTCGTGGGCAAGCTCCTCCACCAGGGCCTCGTGGGCCAGGGCTGCCTCAGGCCTTCCCGCTCCCCTATAGGGACCGGTGGGAGGAAGGTTGGTGAAAATTGAGGTGGCCCTCATTTCTGCAGCCCTGATCGTGTAGGGTCCAGTTATTAGTCTGGCTGGGAAGGAGGCCATTACGGCGTTTATGGTGAAGTTGTAGGCGCCAACGTCATGTATTACCCTCCCCTTTATTCCAAGAAATGTTCCGTCGCGTTTGGCGTAAAGGGTAGCGTCAATTATCATCCCTTTTCCTTGAGTCGGGTTAATTAGATGCTCCCTCCTTGTCTCCACCCACTTAACTGGTCTGTGGAGTTTCATTGAGGCAACTGCTGCCAGCACATATTCCGGGTACGCAGGTGTCTTGTTCCCAAAGGCGCCCCCCACGTCCGAGGAAAACACCCTTACTCTTTCAGGTGGAAGCCCTAGCACCTCCGTTAAATCGTTCCTGACCCTGAAGGGGGACTGGGTGGAGACATATACATCGAGCATGTCGTCATGGTAGTTCACCAATACTCCCTTGGGCTCGGTGGGGTTGGCCACCACTCTTGCCATCTCTATCCTTCTCTGCACCTGTATCTCTGCCTCCTTGAAGACCGACTGTTCACCACCCTTAAGGAACACTTCGTTACTTACGTTTCCTGGAACATCGTCATAAATGCTCACCTTGGGGGTCTCGAGTTCCAATGAGGGCTCAAGAGGTTCGTAGTCAGCTGCCACGTCCTCTAAAACGTCTTCCCCCTCATACCTATCCTCTGTCACCACTGCGGCCACAGGCTGTCCGTAGAAGTTGGCCCTCCCATCAGCCAGAACCGGCATCCTCTTTATTTTGGCTCCAGGGGAGGAGACCGCAGGCATGTATGTCTTCACGTCCTCCCACTTAAGGAAAAGGAGGGCCCTCTGGGGATTACTTAAGGAGATCACGTTGGCCCTGGCGTATGGTGACCTAACGACATGAAGGCTCAACTCACCTGGAAGTCTCAGGTCATCAAGGTATTTCCCTTGTCCCTTAATGAACTTTAGATCCTCGATCTGCATGGGTCGTAGATTATCCTTCCCCTTTTTTAGCCTGAGTTGGTGCCCCTACCTTAAGCTGAGCACATCCTCCTTTCCAGTCAACCTCTTCCTCCCTCTAAAACCGTCCTCCGCGTAGTGCCAGAATTCTAAGTCGTCTTCCTGGAGCGTCCAACATAGGTAGGCTGGCCTTCCGTTGATCACCGCTGGGAAATCCACCAATCCTCTCTCAAGGTCCCTAACCACTATCCCCTTGGATACGAGCTCCCTAAGGGACTTATCCATCTCCATGGAGTATGAAAGTATCAATGAGCTATCTCCCGCGATCATCCGTCTCTCGATTTCCCTCTTAATTCTCCTTGCCTTCTCCAAGGTTTCCCTCACCCAAGGTAAAAGCTCTCTCGCCGTCTCCACGTCAAAGTAAGGGTACTCCACACCTTAATACTGTCGATAAGGCTTAATAAGAGGGCCATTAAGAATATATCGTAAGTTGCTGGCCGTCCTTCTGGCCTATCTGGCGGCCTTTGGTGTGGCATCAATGGCTGTCGCCATGGCTTCAGACATGCTCCAGGATTACCTGGGACAGGGCTTCACGGGCGGAGTATTACTGGGAATCCTTACATCCCTCCCAGAAACAGTTTTCGTCTCATTGGCCACACTGAGAGGAGACTTTCAGGTGGCGTTAGGGTCCGCCCTTGGAGGAAATCTAATCCTGCTAACCTTAGGGGCCTCCTTAGTAGTCATAGTTTACTTCGCGAGATGGAGGCGCCCCATAACCATGAGGGAGGACTACAGGACTGAACTTTCATTCATGGGAATAAGCTCAGCTATCCTACTAGGTGTTGTAGTTGCTCGCGTCCTAAACGTCTGGTTTTCAATTGCTTTCGCATCGGTGTACGCCATCTACCTTTGGGAGAGAGCAAGGAAAGTTAAGACCACAG
>JAFMDM010000016.1 GCA_017857195.1 Methanobacteriota archaeon | reverse complement strand
CATCGGCTCAACCTTGATTTCGTCCCCTACTTCCTCCAGTAGAACGTCCCTGGGAATATCTATGACCACTGGTCCAGGTCTTCCTGTAGTGGCTATGTGAAAGCCGTTTCTAATCCAACCAGGTATTTGACTTGCCTTTCTGACCTGTACCGTGTATTTTGTGATAGGAGCGAAGATTCCTGGGGTATCGGCCTCTTGGAAGGACAATTTTCCTATTGAAGGTCTTACCACCTGTCCAGTTATTGCTATCACAGGAGAGCTATCCTGATAGGCCGTAATTATGCCGGTTACTAGATTTGTAGTCCCTGGCCCCGAAGTCGCAGTACATACGCCTGGTAAACCAGTTGCTCTTGCATAGCCGTCAGCCGCATGGGCCGCTCCTTGTTCATGCCTCATTAGAACATGTCTTAGCTCGCCGTTCTGTAGGTCCTCTAGAAACGCATCGTAGAGGGGCATATTGGTGAGGCCTGGAATTCCAAATATGACCTTCACCCCCTCTTTTTTAAGGCTCTCTATGGTCAATCTGGCTCCGTTAGTCATGGCCGTTCCACCTCCATAAGATTAAATCCATAATAGGGGGAACGGCACTTATTGGGAAATTTACCATACTTGGAGAGAGAACTCACCGGTCACGTTTGCTCCCAGTTGGTAAAGTACAATATCCATTAAAAGCTTTTCCTACTTTTACCTACTGCTATCAATATAGATATAAATCGGTTATGGAAAGGTTAGACGTTAACTATTTTCAGTATCTCAGAGTAATCGTTGATCTCTTTCCACATTTCTACGCACTTAACTTTACCTAAATGGAACCATATATAACCGAAGTGGTCCCTTCTATCATCTATATATAGCACTTCCTCTGGCCTTATTTCTACTCCCATCCTTTTGGCCTTAAGAAGAAATTCACTTAGCATTAAGAATTTATAAGGATATTCTCTTGATATTATAATATCAAATTTTAGCCGGAATAGCTCTAATACCCTCTTAGTTATTGACTCAACGTTCCATGTAGCAAGACCCAGAATTATTCCCTTCTCCCTAAGGGCGGACAAGGTTTCTCTAACGCGAGGATAGAGATTCACCTTATTACCAGTCCCATCCACCAGCACATCTCCTGACACCTTCATAGGTTCCACTAATTCAGATATGTTGTAGTGGTCCCACAGGGTTCTATCGGCATCAAATACCGCGGCTCTGAATTCCATTGAGTCCGACTAGTTTGAAGGGGGAAACGTGTAATAAGTTATACGTCCTTCGTGATACTCCCTTATTACCGCCCTTGCCGCCTCTTCCACGTTGGGTTCTCCACTCTTCCCATAGAACCATCCTCTCTTCTTTGCAACTATCTCTAAGAAATTCTCTGGAGAAGTGAATTCCCCATACTTTCTCACCAACGCTTCCCTATCTATATTAGAGGAAACTCTGACTATTCTTAAAGCAGGGGGTATAGGATCCATTAACTTCTCAATGGGGTAGCCTCTTATCGCCTTCTCGAAGGGATCTCCATCAGGTGGAATTACGCCTGGTGTATCGTAGATCAGGATCCTACCAATTCTTAACAAACTTATTCCCCTGGTGGAACCTGCGGACATTGGTAATTTGGAAGTAGATACCGAGTGTCTGCTCTTGAGAGCATTAATTATCGAAGATTTTCCCGTCTTCGGGTATCCTACTAGGAGTACGCTACCATCCTGGGGCAGCTCTTCTTGAATCGATTTTCTCAATAATCTGGTTCCCAGGTGACCGGTGGCGGATAGATATATGGCATGCAGCCCTCTAGACCGGAAGTATTCTTTCCAAGACTCGATCAGCGAAAGAGGAACAAGGTCACTCTTATTCATGGCCAAAAGTAAAGGTTTTCCCCTCTTTAACACATTTTTTTCTAGAATCGATGAGTGAGTGATAAGAGGTTCTCTGGCGTCTAAGACCTCGACAATTAAGTCCACTTTTCTTATCATAGTCAATAGATCCCACATGTACCTCCACCTTTATTTAATGTAAGGTGACTCACTGAGTAATATGCCGCTCGGTGAACTAGTAACCTTCAGCGAAGGAGAGATAGAGGGTTTCATTGATCACATCACCTACGTAGAGTCAAGGATGCTTAATGGCGGAAGGGGAATGAGTTATCCTTTTTCCATCGACAGGCCCTCGGAATTGACGTTGCTGGTGATCAATCTTCAACGTTATTCCCCCATGCCCCCGAAGTGGAGGATCTGGATAAATGACTTTTCGCTCACTCGAGAATTTAAGCCAACGTGGGAGAACAACCTAGGTGAAAGGGTTCTCTCCTCAATTATATACGACGTATCCCCCATCGTCAAGGAAGGAAGGAATGAGGTAACCATAAGCTCACTAGGTGGAAATGTGAGCCTGTTAGAGGTCAGCTTGGTGTCAGTCTTCCGTGAGCATGGTTTCTATACAAGGTATAATTTGAGGGCAGGGGGCGTGCAGCTAAGACCTGGAGAGGAGTATATGATTAAGGCCAAGGGTTCTGGCTACGTGATAGTAAGGAGTGACTGTAGGTCAAAGGTAAGGGCTTATCAAGGCATTACTAGTACTGAGTTCACTCTCGACCCTGGCGAGGCCAACGAACTTGAGATCCCTCGAACTGAGGAATTCAGACTAGTCCATCTAGGAGAAGGTAAGCAAGGGACAGTAATCATCCCCCTTCTTTATTGGATGGAAGTGAATGAGCCTGAACTCTCCATGGAATTACAAACAACGAGGTCGATCGACGGCCTGAAAATACATCTTATCAACGGAAGTGAATTTCCCCTAGATAAGGTAATATTGAATGTGATGCATAATGGTGTTACAATAACCTATAAGGTACTTCGTAACGTTACCGCGAACTCCTCCAGCTCCCTCGTAATTCCTCTAAAGAAGGAAATGCAGGGTCAGATAACTGTAAGAGCTGTGGGGGTTAAAGGGAGCTATAGGAAGGTTTTGACTAAATCAATATAGGTATACTACCTATCAAGAATGCTAATATACCTATTATGGCCGCAAATTTCAGGTAATTACTTCCAAGAGCCGCATCCTCTATGGAGTGTGGTAGGGTTAAGGTTTTGATGAGATAGAAAAGGAAACCCACCAATAAGACAAGGTATATTGGGTTATACCTGAACAGGATAGGCAAGGGGGATATGGCGGCAGTTGTAATTAAGAGTCCCTTTGCGGTGTTCCACGCATTCCTCACACCTAACCTTACCGCTAAAGTCTTTACACCGTTGGAGGAGTCTCCCCAATAGTCCTCAATGCCCTTGATAACCTCTCTACCCAAGGTCAGTAAGAAGGAGTAAACCACAGGTATAATCAGAGATATTGAAGTGAATGCGTATACCGATACCGCTAATCCTCCGAACAATATGGATAGCCCCGTAGTTAGGGCCACAACAAGGTTACCTAAGAATCCCTCCTTCTTCAACCTGTAAGCATAGAGGAATAGAAGTAAAGAAGTTACAACAGCCACCGCAAGAGGATAGAAACCCAAAGGTATTGCAGCGATCACACCGACAACGAAAAATGCCATGGCCAGGATCTTTGCTTCCCTTATTGACACGTCACCGGATGGTAAAGGTCTATTGGGCTTGTTCACCTTATCTATCTCTACGTCAAAGACATCATTTATCACATATCCAGCCGCAGCCACTAAGGCTACTACTATTACTGAGAGTACAAGAGAAAACGGCCGCACATGCCACGAGGTGAAGACCACATAACCCATTATGTCCCCGATTGCGGCCCCTGCGACGTTATGAATTCTTAGAAGCTGAAGAAATCTCCTTATCCTCATTGGGTCAACCATAAATTGAACCAAATTAAATCTTAAGCATGGTCTCAGAGAAGGACATAGAGATAGCGGCGAAGTACTTCAGGGACAACATATCAGTAGGGGAAGTGATAGCCGTTAGGGAACTAATGGCCGAGGGGGTGAAAGAACCGGAAAAAGTTATTGATGTTCTTCTTCAGAGGGGGATTATTGAGAGAGGGGAAGGATGCTATAACCTGGTCAGAACTTCAAAGAGGGAGGAGAAGTCTAAGTAGCTTAGAATGGGAATCAAATTCCTCGATCGCTTGAAACTCTCTATCCTTAAGTAACCTGAAGGCATTCAGGGCAATCGGCCATCCAACCTCTAAAAGTCTAGTTAATCTGTACTGTCTGGTTACCTCTTTATGAAGGGCCTTCCTGATCTTAATATAATCAGCGGATTCACCTTCACTCATCCATTTAACCAATGGGAAAAGGAGCTTCCCTATTCCATATATACCTCCACCGGTGAAGGTTTTGATTAGCCCAGTGGCATCTCCTATTTCTGGTTCGACCTTCATTTTCGGATAAACCCGCGGTATAGCACCTCCATGGACCTCCAACCTTCTTCTGTGGACGGGAGGAATGAACTTCAAAGGATCGTCGTAGGAAATTGCCCCTACCAACGTCCTATTAGGAGTAGGCACTATCCAAGAAAAGCCACCAACGTTCCTTACGTCAAAGTAGACCACTATTCTGTCTAAATTAATCGGTTCGGTTGAGAACTCTATTCCCTTCATCCACTTTGCATTCCCTTTCCAGCCCCACGCCTTTATTATCGCTCCTCTGTAAACCTCATTACCAGCTACTACAGCATCGCCCTTTGGAATTGCATCCACAGGCCTAGTGATCCAAAGCTCCGAAGCTAGGTCTCTCTCCAATTTGGCTCTATCGACCTTCACAATATCGGTTTTGATGAAGATAGATCTTCCTTCATGAACAAGCTCTATCCGTTTGAACTCCCCCTCTATGTACTCTTTTCCTATGCCAAGAAATTTGAATGTGGTTCTACTAATAATGCCCGTACATTCCTTCCCAGCTACCCTTCTCCTGTCTATAACTATTGTTTTATCTCGATCCCTAAGGGATCTCGCTGTTAACAGACCCGCTATTCCTCCACCTATTACAATAAACATTCAAAAGTCTGACGACCTGTCTGTCTCATTCATACTAAATCTTTTCGCGTTTAGCCTAGTGACGATGTATTTAAAGGCGGCCACTGGGTCAGTATGAGCGCCGCAGGAGTAAACATCGACAGTTGCAAAGTTATACTCTGGCCATGTATGTATGGTTATATGACTCTCTAAAATTATGGCAACTATGCTTACCCCTTCGCCTATTTTCCATCCCTTTATGTCAAGCAGAGTCATATTTCCCTCGCTTACAGCTTTGATCACTATGTCTCTGATTACGTCCTCATCTCTGAGGGCCTCTGCGTCACAGTCGTAGAGGCTTCCGTATACCTGTTTACCTATCACCTTGGGCGAATCCAGAGCTTTAACCCCTATCATCATGGTGGCCCCCCGACAGGATATAACCCCTATCCCCCTACTATTTAAACTTTGGTCTCCGCGTTAAGGTATCTAGGGTCCATGTTAGTAGAGTAGTTTTTATCTTTGGGAGAAGGAATGTAGGGTTGGCTGCTGTTATATGGGAATAAGGAGGATAACTTTGGATGTACTCAAGCCAATTAAGGGCATATCCATAGTTGAACTATCCGAAAGAATCTCTTCCCTACGCGGAGTGGATGGAGTAAACATAACGGTTACTGACATGGACGTAGAGACAATGGGTCTCATGATTGTTGTCGAAGGGGAGGACATAAACTTCGACTCCGTTAAAAAACTTCTAGATGACAGCGGTTGTGCCATTCACAGTATAGATGAGGTGTCCAGCGGTAATAGATTGGTAGAAGGTAAGAGGCCCAAATGAACTGTGACCTTTGTGGAGAAAGAGAGGCACAAGTTCTACAACCGCATACCAATAGGAAGTTATGCGTTCCATGCTTCTTAGAGGATGTGAAATCAAGGATAAGGATTGAGGCCACTAGACTCGGCATCGACAGATCAAAGAAGGTGTTGGTCGCCGTCTCTGGAGGAAAAGACAGCTTCGTCCTTCTGGACTCCCTCAGGGAATTTCTAGATCCAGATAACATAATTCCCTTTAATATAGAGGAAGGAATAGAGGGGTACAACCGGAAGGATCAGGCTGACCAACTCATTCAACTAACTAACGTTAAATCCCTAATTAAGACGAGCTTTAGGGAGTCTCTCGGTTATGCTCTAGATCAGATGGTTTCTGGGGCATCATCCTCAGGGCTCAAGACGTCCGCATGTACATTTTGCGGTGGATTCAGAAGGAAATTGATCAATGACTTCGCGAGGAAAGTTGGAGCAGACGTTGTAGTCACTGGACATAATTTAGACGATGAAGTACAGACCATAATAATCAATCTATTAAGGGGGGACCTGGAAAGATTAGTTAGGTTCGGTTCCGTCCCCCTGATTGTGAGTAGTAAGTTCGTTCCAAGGCTAAAACCTTTGAGAAGGATATATGAGTGGGAGACCACTCTTTACGCTAACTTCAGGGGGTATTCCTTTCAGGATGTCGAATGCCCCTACATGCTTAGGAGGCCCACATTAAGGGCGAGGGTTAGGGAACTATTGTATCAGATGGAGTTCAAGTCACCTGGCGTTCTTCTCAGAATCTTGGATACCTTTGATCAAATATCTATGAACATGAGGTCCAAACTATCCAGTGCTCTCTCCTTGCCAAACTGCATAATCTGCGGGGAACCCACAAGCACGGGGAGAACGATCTGTAAGAACTGTGAACTTCTCATAAAGTCTGGGCTTCTCGATTCTCCTCTCAAAAGTACCTATTGATGTCGTAAAATCTCTCCTCCACCCCTTTTCTTTTGTTGGCGGTGACCGCCATGGAAAACAGTAACGATGACAATCTATTTAAGTAGACTATTGTCCATTTATTAATTTGGACTTCTTTTGACAATGCCACTAATTCCCTCTCCACTCTTCTGCTTACGGTTCTGGCCACGTGGAGTCTTGACGCTTCCTCTGACCCACCTGGGACCACGAATAGTTTTACAGGACCGCTCTCCTTTCTATAGTTCACTGTCCTTTCCTCCAACCATTTCACGTCCTCCTGTGAAATGGAGGCCTTTTCGCTTCCTGTGGCCACGTCCTGTCCTAACTTGAAAAGATCCATCTGAATCCTCCCTAGATCCTTTCTCATGTCCTCCCATGTAAGGCTCGTTAGAGCTAACCCTAGGAAGGAATTCAGTTCATCCACTTCTCCTATAAACTCCACAATCGGCGAATCCTTGCCTATACGCTTATCTTTAATTGAGGTGGATCCGTCATCTCCAGTTCTTGTGAACACACCTCGATTTACACTATGACTTAAAATGTGCTAATGCTAGTGAGGGGCCATGAACGAGGAACCCTCTAGCTTCGCTTCGACCCTTGGCGATATTGCGAGGAAATGGCAATCAGAGTGGAAGAAGGCAGGAGTTCATGAGGCGGAGCCTGATCCTTCCAAGCAAAAGTTCTTCCTTACTGCGGCTTTCCCATATCCTAATAGCCCGCCTCATCTTGGACATGCTAGAACCTATGGTACCGCCGATGTCTACGCAAGGTATAAGCGCATGAGGGGTTACAACGTCCTATTCCCTTTGGGTTTTCACTTTACAGGGACTCCAATTGTCACCATGGCCGACGATGTGGCAAGAGGAGATAAGGAGCTATTAGATATATTTAAATCTATATATGAAATTCCGCCAGAAAAAATCTCAATGCTTGCCGATCCCCTCTTCATGGCCAATTACTTTAAGGATGAAATAAAGTCCGCTCTGACTGAGCTGGGGATTAGTATAGACTGGCGTAGGGAGTTTACAACAATTGACCCAGAGTTCTCGAGCTTCATCACATGGCAGTTCAGGAAGTTAAGCGAGATGGGCTTTGTGGTAAAAGATACTCATCCAGTTGGCTGGTGTCCCGTACATAACTTACCAGTTGGAATGCATGACACTAAGGGGGATGTTGAGCCGGAGATCGGAGAATTCACTTTGATTTATTTCGAGACCCCAATGGGAATTCTACCTGCAGCTACCCTAAGACCTGAGACAGTGTTTGGTGCGGTATGTATCTGGCTAAATCCCTCTGAAAAGTATGTAACTGTAGAATTTGAGGGTAGAAGGTTTATAGTGGCCGAGAAGGCAGCTCAGCGACTACAATTCCAGATAGATGATATGAAGCTTGGGGAGAAGGTAGATCATAGTAAATTGTTGGAGCTTAAGGCGAGAAATCCATTAACCGGAAATCTCCTCCCCATAGTTCAAGCTGAGTTTGTCAATCCTTCCACTGGCACTGGAGTGGTGATGAGTGTACCGGCTCACGCTCCCTTTGATTATTTCTATGTAAAGAAGAAGGGTCTCAAGATCAATCCTATTCCTGTTATTGACGTTCCTGGGGAAAAAGTTCCTCTAGGCGTGAAGATGGTGGAGCAATCATCACCCAAGGGTAAGGATGAACTGGAGAAACTGACAGAGGAGGTGTACAGAACCGAATATCATAAGGGAACTATGATTAGTTCCATACTTGAGTTAGCATCTCCCGAACTTAGGGACGAATTGAGTGATCTACCCGACTCTCCAGTAAAGGAGGCCAGAGAGATCGTTACTAAGTTACTCCTCTCCAAGGGAGCCGGAAGAAAGATATTCGAAATGATGAACAGGCCCGTTTACTGCAGATGTGGAAATGAGACCGTAGTCAAATTGCTTAAGGATCAATGGTTCCTAGACTATGGTAATGAGCAGTGGAAAAGTCTAGCTAGGACTTTGTTAGAGAACATGCGGATTCTACCTGAAGAGGTAAGGAAGGACTTCCAATACACAATTGAATGGTTAGAGAAGAGAGCCTGTGCTCGAACCAGGGGATTAGGTACCCCCCTCCCATGGGACAAGAGATGGATAATTGAGAGTTTAAGTGACTCCACCATATATATGGCATTCTATACAGTGATAAAAACGATCAGAAGTAATGGAATAAGGGCCACACAACTTTTGCCTGAGGTCTGGGACTACGTAATGTTAGGGAAAGGTGATTTAAGTCAAGTCTCCTCCCTTTCTGGGATACCCCAGGACTTGATCTCTACGATGAGAAATGAGTTCCTTTATTGGTATCCCTTAGACTCCAGGCACAGCGGAAAGGATTTGATTCCTAATCATCTCTCATTCTTCATATTCAATCACGCGGCCATATTTCCCAGAGATTTATGGCCTAAGCAAATAGCTGTTAACGGATTTGTGCTCTACGAGGGAAAGAAGATGAGTAAGTCCCTGAGGAACATAGTGGCATTGAGAAAAGCAATAAGGCTTTACGGTCCTGACGCTGTTAGACTTACTATTTTGGGAGGTGCGGAAATTGGCACAGACTCCAACTTCACAGACTCTGACGCCAGGAGCATTACAGATCAGCTAAGGTGGCTTTATGAATTCTCGAAATCCATACCCAGCGGCAGTAACGAAGTGGGGATCCCTGAGAGATGGCTAATGAGTAAACTGAACAGATCCAATGTGGACATCACTTCAGCAATGGACCAACTGCGTCTTAGAGAGGTCATGAATACTCTTGTGTATAGGTTTAGATATTATGTTGAGGACTACATTGATTTAACTAAGTCATTGAATAGGGAGCCGAATGGAAGAGTCTTGAGAGAGTTCCTGGAGGTATGGACTAAAATGCTATTCCCACTAGCTCCACATATAGCGCAGGAGGTGTGGCTCAACATAGGTCATACCACATTGCTTGATAATGAGAAATGGCCAGGAGGTAATGAAATTCATGTGGACTCTACGGTGGAGCTTAGCGTGGATTACCTCCATGCAGTAATTGATGACATCAAATCCATTCTAAATGTGTTAGGAGGAAGCCCAGAGGAGGCACTCATATACGTCGCCGATGAAGAAAAGATGAACATCATGAGAAAAATGATAACAGAGATTAAGGGAGGGAAACCCCTCAATCAACTTCTACGTGAATTCAAACCTAGGGACAAGGAGTCCGCTACACTGGCTAAGAAACTATTCGACCATGTGTCTCAAATGAGCCCTGAAACGAGGGATATGCTATTATCCACGGAGTTCGATGAATTCTCAGTTATCTCAACTTTTGCCAACTATGTGGCAATGAAGACAGGGCTCAAATCAATTAAGGTCTATAACTCCTCTGACCTCCAGACTCATGGTGTCAAGAAGGATCCACTTCCATTAAAGCCGGCTATAGTAATAGTTAGTGGGGAGCGTAAAAGATAATCATCCATACTTATTAGATGCCACATCTGCAGAGATTAAGTATAAAATAGCTTTTATAAATATGTTTTGAAGTTTTATTGTGAAATTTCTCTTAAATTCGGGAAGAGGGAGCAACTGTATACCTTCTGGAACTACGGTAGGGTAAGTGAGTATTATGAAAGGGAAGATCAAAGCGAATGGTTTAGAAACCAAAAGGTCCTTCAGTCTGTGTGATATCTTTTATCTCAATGGGGTTTGGGGGTGGAAGACCCCATCCATAAGGGTGTCAATGGATACCCCCCTCAGACTCAAAACGTCCACCATCAAATATTCCATTGCACTCATGGACAGGACAAGCGTCACCGAGGCTGCTCGGTTAAAGCGAGTGTTGTTGAGGTGTCTCTACCACACCAACGGCCCGCTTGGGCAACATAGACTCAGCCATATTCTCAGGGCTGGAACGGCCCGTTGTGCCTGTGGAGCTCCGTCCTCTACTGCTAGGCAAGGTGGAGTAATGAACCAGGAAGCCCCGTCCGTAAGGGCAGGGTAGTTCACGAAACCCTCCTCACTGTTTTTCCAACAACTTCAATGCGTCCTTTCTCTTTGAGTCTTGCTATAACTTGTCTCACTTCTCCGCTCGAGATTCCTCTCCTCTTGGAGATAATCCCCACAATATCAGAAATTGAGCCCTCTCCCTCCCACTGATCAAGCAAAGTTAGTATCTCCATTTCCGCATCAATAAGAGGTATTTCCACTATTCTTCCATCGGTTACTTTGACGTTATGATGGATTCCATTGGAGGAAGCCATAAATGTTCCGTCACTTAACTTCTCCACCTGAAACGTATTTACCTTCAATTTTAGTTTCCTTGGAGAGGTGACTAGCCAGAAATTCGCGGGAACTTCGTTCTCATTCTCTGCTTCAAAAATTATGAGCCTGGCACCTTCTGTGCATACAGGTTTGAAATCTACCTTGGGGACGAGGTTCCACCTTATCCTTTCAGAATTTCCTATGCATACAGGATAGTCCTTAGATAATATGGACCCTACGTTGAGCACTAAAACTAAATTGAACCAATAGTATGGAGACCTTACGAAGTTCCTATCGTTGATCAACCTTTCAAGAAAAGTCGGGGTCACGGAATAAGGAGGGAAAAACGTTATTTATTCATTGGTATTGATATGGGCGAGGGTAGGCTTATTGCATCCACAAGAAACGTAAAAGATCTAATCAAGCCGTATTTAGCTAGGGCGAAGCCATATGACTTCACTGATGTGAAGGAAGGAATAAGACTTCACCTGAATGAATCGCCCTACTCTCCTCCGCAATTCGTTTTAGATGCTGTGAGGAGCTGGCTGGAGAAAGGCAACAGATATCCCACTCCCGACCTAATGGAGAGGTTTAGATCCTTAGCTGCCGACTACGTTGGAGTAGAACCATCCAACATATACCCGTCACCAGGAGGAGATGGAGGTATAAGACAGCTCTTCTATAATTTCCTTAGCCCTGGCGATGATGTGGTGATAAATAATCCGTCCTACAGTATGTATGAGGTCTACTCCTCAGCAATGGGCATGAGGATCCTCAAAGTTAACCTCAAGGAGGACGGAGATAGATGGAAGGAGGATGTTAACGAGCTTTTACGACTCGCCAAGCAGGCCAGGATCGTGGCCATAGATGATCCCAACAACCCAACCGGCTCTCCACTCTTGGAGGCAAAGGAGGAATTAATTGGAAGTCTCTGTGAGGAAACCAAGGGACTCGTGTTAATAGATGAGGCCTACTACGAGTTCTCTAACTATACAGTAGCCAAAATGATTCATAACTATCCCAACCTAATAGCCCTACGAACGATGAGTAAGGCATTTTCCATGGCAGCAATGAGAGTTGGTTACCTAGTGGCTGATAGGGAGATAGTCAACGCGCTATTGAAAGTTTCAACACCTTTTGATATAGCTTTACCTGGAATCGTGGCAGGGATAGCAGCTCTAGAGGCTCCATCTTATGCCAAAAGGGTGGCCAATGAAGTATCTGAGAATAGGGAGAGGTTGAAGGATAGTCTCAGGAGATTGGGACTTAAGGTGTACGACTCGGTTACGAACTTCCTTCTGGTCAAGTATAAGGGAGATTTACTCACCCCCTTAATTAATAGGGGTATAATCATAAGGAAGTATGGAACCGACCTGTATAGAATCACAGTGGGAAGAGAAGGAGAGAACCAGAAACTTCTGACGGCGTTGGGTGAGATCCTTGAAAATAGCGGTTCCAAATAAGGGTAGACTTCAGAGGCCGGTTCTTGACCTCCTCTATGCGGTGGGAATAAGACCTTTGGCATCCGACGATAGGGCACTTATAATCCCGACCAGTTGGGAGGGCGTTCAGCTGGTGATGGTGCGAACAGAGGACATACCCAACATAGTCGAAGCTGGAGCGGCGGAACTGGGTATAACCGGTCTGGACTACGTTGTTGAGTCAGGAGCCTCGGTGGAGGAATTAGTAAAACTTGACTTTGGTAGAGCCAAGATAGTTCTCGCCCTACCCATTAATTGGAACGTGGAAGACCCAAGTAAGCTGGACAGGGAAATAAGGATAGCCACGAAGTACGTTAACATAGCGACAGACTATCTCAGACGAAAGGGAGTAAAGGCGAAATTGGTTAAAATAAGCGGTGCGGCTGAGGTCATGCCCTCCCTCAATGCAGCGGATGGGATAATAGACGTTACCAATACCGGTACCACGCTCAGGCTACATGGACTTAATCCAATAGATGACGTGATGGAAACTTATGCGGTTGTCATAGGAAACAAGAACTGGATGAAAAGTGAGGATGCCGACAAGGTGAACATGGTTTTGACCATGATAAAGGGTACGATAACTGCCCGTGGAAAGAAACTGCTCCTCATGAACGTGCCAGATAGGAACTTGGACAACGTGATTTCCTCCCTTCCTGCTATGCTGGCTCCAGCGGTAACGCGGCTCAGCCGTGGAGATGTTTGGGAGGTGATAACTGTGGCGGACGAGAAGGAGCTTCCAGAGGTGGTAGCACTTCTCAAGGGAAGAGGAGCTAAGGACATACTTGTAGTCGATATAGAGAAGGTGATAAGGTGAAGCTTATCCCAACATTGGACGTGAGCAAAGGCGTGGCGGTAAAGAGAGTAAAGGGCGTCCCTGGAACTGGACTGAGCCTGGGCTCTCCTAAGGATGTGGCCCAATGGATCTTGGATATGGGATATGAATCTCTCCATATTGTGGACCTAGATGCGGCAGCAGAGGAAGGTAGAAACACTGAACAATTGATAGAGGTGTTAAGGCTTCCATTCAAATGGATACAGATTGGAGGCGGAATAAGAGATGTAGAAGTGGCATCCCTCTACTTGAGGGCTGGGGCTAGCGCGCTTGTTCTCTCTACTTTACCTTTCACAGACCCCGTGAGGTTTAGGTCAATTTTGGCCAATATAGGAGGAGACAAGCTGCTTGTATCAATAGATTACAGCGACGGTAAGACGTTGTTGAAGGGATGGAGGAAAGAGGGTATACCATTGGAGAGGGCAATAGAGATCGTTTCTGAATTCAAGTTAAGGGGGACAATTCTAACCCATGTCTCCAGGGAGGGAACAAAGAGTGGCGTGGAACCCGAGGCCCTGAAATTAGCTCCGGCCTTACCTGGAATAAGGGAATATGCGGGGGGTGTGGCGGAGCTGTCTCATCTGCTTCAACTTAAGGAAGCGGGATTTCATGCAGCCCTGGTGGGAATGGCATTTTATGATGGCAAGCTCAGGGGTGTTAAAGATGTCTAGAAGTATAACCAAGAGAAGGGAGACAAGGGAAACACTAATTGAGCTCTCAATAAACATAGACGAACCTGGGACCGTAGAAGTGAAGACTCCAGTTCCCTTCCTCAACCATATGCTTCATACTCTCCTTTTCTACATGAGGGCCACAGCTTCCTTAAGGGCAGTGGATAAGCTGGGATACGACGATCATCATATAGTGGAGGATTCAGCAATACTAATTGGAGACTCCCTTAGGGAATTACTTGGTGACAGAAAAAGGATAACCAGATTTGGTAGCGCAGTGATTCCTATGGATGACGCGTTAATTCTGGCTGCCGTTGACATCTCTGGAAGGGGAGAGGGTTTCGTCTCCTTGAACTTACAGAGGGAGGAACTGGGGGGAATGGCCGCAGAGAACGTGGAACACTTCATGAAAACTCTGGCCAAAAAGGCGGAACTAACTCTACACTTAAGGCAGCTAGATGGTCATAATACACACCACATCATAGAGGCCTCGTTCAAGGCAGTTGGCGTTTCTATTTTCTTAGCCACAAGAAAAACCGAAAGTGAAATAATGAGTACCAAGGGGATGCTATGACGACCAAGAGGATCATTCCATGTCTTGATGCAAAGAACGGAAAGGTAGTAAAAGGCATAAACTTCCTGGGCCTTAAGGATAAGGGAAATCCGGCCGAATTGGCTCAAAGGTATGAGGAGGAAGGTGCCGATGAGATAGTCTTCTTGGATGTAACGGCCACCATGGAAGATAGGGGCGCTCTCCTTGATTCGGTTAGGTCAACCGCCAGCACGATCTCCATACCCCTCACTGTGGGAGGAGGAATTAGAAGTGTTAAGGATGCTTCCACCCTGTTCTCCGCAGGAGCTGACAAGATCAGCGTAAACACTGCGGCTGTTCGAAATCCGAGTTTGGTGACAGCTATAGCCAGAGAATTCGGTTCCCAGGCAGTCGTAGTGGCTATAGATGCCAGAAGGGAGTATGATAGATGGAAAGTTTACGTTAGATCTGGGACTGAGGCAACCCAATTAGACCCAGTGAAATGGGCTAAACAGGTGGAGGAGGCTGGGGCAGGTGAGATTCTTTTAACAAGCATAGACAGGGACGGGACCAAGAACGGCTACGATATGGATCTCACCAAAGCGGTGAGTTTCAATGTAGGAGTGCCAGTTATTGCGAGTGGTGGTGCGGGTTCAGCCCAACATTTCTTGGAAGTGCTAACAGAGGGAGGAGCGGACGCAGCCCTGGCTGCAGGAGTATTTCACGACAGGCTGTTAACCATTATGGAGGTCAAGAAATTGTTAATATCCAAAGGAGTTGAGGTCAGGCCGTGATTTTTCACGAAATACCGCAAAGAGGGAACGGAATAAGGGAATATGTGGAAAAGGTGAGATGGATAGTTGATGCAGTAATTAAGGATGGAGATAGGGCCCTCCTCGGGCTGACAGAACGGCTTGATGGAGTAAAGCTGGATAGAGTTGCTGCGAGTGAGAGAGAAATTGAGGACGCCGTGGCGAAGGTACCCAGGGATCTGGCGGAGAGTATTGATCTAATTTATCAACATTTATATGACTATCATGTTCAAACCAAACCCCCAAGTCAGGGCATCAGCGGACTAAATGTATCCGTGGATTTGATTTGGGAGCCAATAGGACGAATTGGAATATATGTTCCCAAGGGAAGAAATTCCTATCCTTCCACTCTTCTCATGACGGGGATCCCTGCGTTGGTGGCAGGAGTTGAGGAACTCTATGTCGCATCGGCCCCATCTCAGGCTGGTCTCGATCCACTTGTGGCCTATATCTCGAAAAAGATAGGTGTCAAGTCAATTTACAGGATAGGAGGTCCTCAGGCCATAGCTGCCATGGCCTACGGAACTGAGACCGTTAGGAGGGTGGATAAGATAGTTGGGCCTGGTGGGCTATACGTTCAGGCAGCTAAACTTCTCATCAGCGATGTGGTGGGGATCGATGGAATTGAAGGACCTACAGAACTCGTGGTTCTGGCAGATGATTCGGCAAATTGGATCCACGTGGCTCAAGATCTGGCTGCCCAGGCAGAACACGGTCCTAGCAGTGTCTTAGTTCTCCTTAGTACATCCAATACTCTGCTCAGTAAAGTCGAGGAATGGTTAAAGAGTAACGTCTCACCTGAGAATACTTACCATCTGGTCAAGGTCAAGAACGTAGAGGAGGCCATAGAGCTGGCCAATTCCATCGCTCCTGAACATCTCTCACTTCACCTCAAGGATGCTGAAGTCCTCTACTCCAAGGTCAGGAACGCTGGGGTTATAACGCTGGGTAACACGCCTCCAGCCCTGGTGGATTACTGTGCAGGTCCCAGTCATGTCCTTCCCACCTCCGGATGGGCTAGGTTCAGAGGAGGACTTTCAATATATGACTTTATGAAACTCAGGCCTGCCGTTAAGGCAACTGGAATAGATAGGGAGCTATGGAATGCCGCGATGAAGCTGGCGGATTATGAGGGCTTCGTATGGCACGGAAGGAGTATAGGTGCTAGGTATGTCTGAGGTGTTAGATCAGCTTTACTCAATCATACTTGAGAGGCTTAAGGAGAGGCCTGAGGGAAGTTACACTGTGGAGCTGGCTGATAAGGGTAAACCCTATGTGGCACGAAAGGTTGGGGAAGAGTCCATAGAGGTGGTGGTTGCTTCCTTAGCTGAGGGAAAGGAGAGAACGGTGAGCGAAATTGCAGACCTATTATATCATCTATTTGTCCTCATGGCCTTGTCCGACTTAAGCCCTCAAGATATATACTCTGAACTGAGGAGGAGGATGAAGTGAGGGCGCTTATACTCAACTACGGTGTTGGTAACATATTTAGTATATCCTCCGCCCTCAAAAGGAAAAACCTGGAAGTGGATGTCAGTTCGGTTCCTCGCCCAGAATACGACTTGATAGTGTTTCCAGGCGTAGGGGCCTTCTCCTCCGTCTCAAACTTCCTGAGATCTTATGGGGAGACTCTAAATCGATTAAGGAAAGAAGGATCCAGTTTCTTAGGCATATGCTTGGGTATGCAGGTTATGTTCCAGAGTGGAAGTGAAGGAGGAGGGGGGGAAGGACTGGGATGGTTCCAGGGCAAGATAGAGAAACTTCAGGGAGCACCTAAACTTCCACACATAGGTTGGGATAGGGTTCAATTGACTAATTCTTCACTATTAACAGAAAACATAGATGGAAGGTACTTCTACTTCGTTCACAGTTACGTGGCTCAAAATTATGATCCCAGCGATGTGGACCTTGTGGCAAACTATGGCTCAATTTTCCCCGTGTTAGTGGAAGGTCCTGGGATCGCCGGAACGCAATTTCACCCAGAAAAGAGTGGTGAGAGTGGTTCGCTCTTTCTGGATAACCTTATCAGGTGGTTAAGACGTTGACCCTCACCGAGGAGGAGGCCCGAAAGGTAGCTGACAGCCTAAACTATAGACATCTTAATGGAACTGCCATCGCAGTGGTTCAAGACTATAGAACCAAGGAAGTGCTCATGGTGGCCAGCGTCAACAGGGAATCAGTTACCAAGACATTGACCACGGGGTACGCTCACTTCTGGTCCCTAAGTAGAAGCCAATTGTGGTTGAAGGGAGAGACCAGTGGAAATTATCAGTTACTAATGGACTTCTTGGTTGACTGTGACGGTGACGCCATTCTATTCATGGTGGAGCCCAAAGGGCCTGCTTGTCACACCATGAGTAGGAGTTGTTTTTACAGGAGAAGAGAAGATTTACTGAATCCTGGATCTAGCAAACATTGAAATTCCTAAAGGCCAAATGATCCTGATACATCATGCCGCAGGTCAATGCAGAGGAATGGAAATCTAAGATAATGGAGGCATTGACTCAGGTCTATGATCCTGAAATACCGGTGGACATAGTTAACCTTGGTCTAATCTACGATCTCAAGATCAACGATGACGGAAAGGTATATCTCAGGCTGGGTCTAACAGCACCTGGATGCCCTGTAATAGATGACCTTGTTTATACTGTGGACGCTGTTATAAGGGAGTCCGTCCCCGCAACGGACGTTCAGGTGGACGTGGATATGGAGACGCAGTGGAACCCAATGAAGATGACAGCCCAGGGAAGAGAGAAGTTCAAGAAGCTTTACGGGTACGATATAGTTGAAATGTGGATTCAGACTTATGGTCTTCCTGTTGAGGAGCAGAAGACCTAAACGTTTTTAGTGGCTTAACTTAGGTTCTAGCCATGTCATGGACAATCATGGAACTTCTGAGGAACGATCTCTCCAGACTGAAGTTAGAGATGAAGAAACGAATGTTAGACGAATCCTTAGCAACTAAGGCTGCTGAGCTTGACGCTCAATGGAGGGCTACACTTAAGGAAGTGGATAGGTTAAGGCATGAACACAATAAAATAACAAGGGAAGTAGCCTCTGCACCAAAGGAATTGAGGCAGTCTAAAATAGAGGAGGCCAAGAAACTTCTACAGCAACTCCAGGAGATGGAGAAACAGTTAGACGAACTTGAGAGGCAAAGGGAAATAGCACTCATGGCTTTACCTAACCTTGTTCACGAATCCGTACCTGTTGGTGATGAATCGGCAAGCGTCCCCATTAGGTTTTATGGTAAATTTAAGGTCTATAAGGATGATCTAGAGCAGTTCAAATCACAGTTAGGGGGGAACCAGGTTGATTTTGAGCTGTTGAATTGGAAGCCTATTCCTCACGCCGATGTCATGGAGCAAGTTCTCAAGTTAGGTAACACCATAAAGGCAGGGGACGTGGCCAGCTCCAGATTTTACTATTTATTTGACGATTTGGTCTGGTTGGACATGGCCCTTCTGGCCTTCGCCATTGACTTCATGACAAGCAGGGGATTTACCTTGGTTCTTCCTCCATACATGCTTAGAGGATCCATAATTAAATCCCTCATTGACTTCGAAACGTTTAAGGACGCTATATACAAGGTAGAGAATGAGGATCTGTACCTAATATCTACGGCCGAGCATCCCATCGCAGCACTCTATGCGGGCGAGACCATAGACCGCTCATCATTGCCCATTAAGTTTGTGGGGGCAAGTCCCGCTTTCAGGAGGGAAGCTGGGGCCGCCAATAAGGACCTTAAAGGCATATTCAGAGTTCATCAATTCCATAAGGTTGAACAATTCGTGTTTAGCGATCCTAATCAAAGTTGGCAAATACATGAGGAGTTGATATCTAACGCTGAGGCGCTGTTTAGGGAACTCGATTTACCATATAGAGTGATAAACATAGCGTCTGGGGACTTGGGAGCCTGTGCAGCAAAGAAATATGATCTCGAGGTCTGGATGCCGGCTCAGGCCAAGTTTAGGGAAATGGTGAGTTGTAGTAACTGTTTAGATTGGCAAGCCTACAGGCTCAAGATACGCTATGTGGAGAAGAATGGCGACAAGGGCTTTGTGCATACGCTGAATAGTACTGCCATAGCAACAAGTAGAGCCATAACTGCCATTCTGGAGAATTATCAAAAGGAGGATGGAAGCGTGGAGGTACCTAAGGCTTTAAGGAAGTACCTGGAGCCGTTCAGTGCTGCTCCACGAGACTTCATAAGGCCTTACAAATTGAGTGGTTAGGAGAACAACATTCCACGGATCAGGGAAATTCCTGTCCTGTTGGTTGTGAGTTTGTGGACTCGTTAATTATATCGCAACTCATGATTGACCTTCCGTAGTCTGCAACGTGCCTCAGGGCTATTTCCACTATTTTCCTTATACCGTCTCCATTAAGATAATAGTATACGAAACGTCCGTCTCTTTGATAGTTCACTACTCCACAGTTCTTGAGACATGAGAGGTGGTGGGAGATCAGTGACTGGGACTTCAGTAGCGACTTCGCGATTTCCTGTACTGTGGCCCTATCCCTCCTGTAGAGGAACATGACTATGTTTAATCTGGTCGGATCAGCAAGAGCTGAGAACAGTGAGCTCATCTCACGAATCCCCACATCTGTTGTTATGATCTCCACAGTAGAGGATCGCTTTTGACGTTTATAAACAAAGGGGTTTGACTGTTGATCCTTCAGGTTTAAGCGAAATTAGCGACTATCAACATGGAAAACGAGAAGTTAATCACCCAGATGTCCTGCAAGTGGAACTAATTCATGAACATATGAAATAAAAAGTAAGAATGCTACCCACGAATTGGAAAATCCATTCATCTGCTTCCTGATAGTGTTGACACTGACCTACAAATCACGGGGAAGACGTTCTCCTCAAAAGTGGGGCTTTATTCACATTTTGTAAATCATAGCCGTTGGGCAAAAGTAAAATTCGTGGCTTAGTGTGAACACTAAGTGCTTCCTTGGCAACATAGAAAAAGTTCTGGCCAACATTAATGACGAAGCAGTGCCTGGTATAGCCATCTAGTCAGTAAGAGCTAAAAGGATCAGTGATAATCAGTAACGTGCGGGGGTGCCCGAGCATGGTCAAAGGGGTCGGGCTTAGGCCCCGATGGCGTAGGCCTGCGTGGGTTCAAGTCCCATCCCCCGCACTCTTATTACAGAGGGCGCAGAATCGTCGGCCTTTTTGTGTTAAGTAAGAGATTTGTGTTAAGTAAGAGCGGTCATAGAATCTTTGAGCGGTCATAGAATCTTTAAACCATCTCTACAGCAAGTATTATTGCCTTCCCACTATTAGAAACTCCACATTCCACGAGGATCGGTACTTAAACTCCCTGTAACCTTTCGTCCTAGAAACGCCCGAGCTCATTTCAGTTCTAAATTTTGTGTAAGGGATCATAGGTTAGGTATTATGTCTATCTGATGGAGGACGATTATGATGATAAAGAGAAGCATGATTAAGTCCATTAAAGAAGGTGATCGAAGCGCGTGTGAGCAGTGGAAGAGTGGGGGTATCCGCAATAGCCGGGCTGGGATTCGAACCCAGGTCCCAGGGGCCAAAACCCTGGATCCTTGACCGCTAGACTACCCGGCTATCATAATCTTGTTACACTCTCCTTTCTTAAAGTTTGACGGTTTCTAATATGATGAACTCGTCATGCTCTAACTAGCTGGGCTTCAATCTCATAGATTCCTAACTTCTTTCTATCATCTTTGGAACGGTAGTGCCCCGTGATCTTCATAGTCCTAGTCTGGAAGAAAGGTTACTCACCTAAGCTAACGGGAGGCCATAACTTACGTTCTCCTACTTCGATCCAGTTATCCCTAAGCTAATCACTCAGTGTGTAATTGCTTGTGTAATGGAAGAAATGTTTCAGAAATATTTGCTGAGGAGTCCATCACTTCGCTGTGCCCTTATATCCCCTAATTCTCATGCTAGATAGGCGTCCTCTTCCAATACATTTTTTTAGGGACAGTGTAAAAAGGATGGTAAAGGGCCCGTCGTCTAGCCTGGTGAGGACGCCGCCCTTACAAGGCGGAGGTCCTGGGTTCAAGTCCCAGCGGGCCCATACTTTACGCTCTACTCTGTTGGGAGAACATTACGTGATTGCAACAGCGAAGGTTAAATTTGCAACAGCGTGAAAGTCACTAAATAAGGGATGACCTGTATCTAAAGCGAGTGTGTCGATAATGTCGTCATGGATTAGGTAAATTAACAAATGCCTATCTGTGGAGATCTATTGACTTGCCACAATCCTCATTAATTCGTGGCAGCGGAATAACGTTCTGAAGGGAGAGATGATTTATCTTGACAAGTGGCTACACAGTGTAAACACCAATTCTAACTAGGACACTTGACACCCTCAAAGCTTCTTACTTGATTAGGCTATGAAGAATAATTAACTGGTGTAGCCAAACCTATCTAACGAAACATGTTATTTCCAAGGACTACTCCCCTGCGAAGGAGTCTCGTCCTCCTAATCCCGAATACAGATAAAGATAAATAGAGGTCCAGGGTGGTGAATGATGGGCCCGTAGCTCAGCTAGGTAGAGCGCTCGGCTCATAAGGTTCCTGAGAGACCGAGCGGTCCGGGGTTCAAATCCCCGCGGGCCCATGGTGAAGGATAGTTAAGGCTAAATCTTTTTAGTCCCAGGGAAGGATCTCCATACATGCCTACAGACATAAAGATAGTTTACTGCAAGCCATGTGGATTCCTTCCACGGGCTCTAAATTTGGCTGAGGAAATCCTTAAGTATATGAACGATGTCAATGTGACACTGACGCCAGGGGCTAATGGCATATTCGATGTTTACGTAAATGGGCAGCTTAAGTTCTCAAGGTATCAGACCAAAAGATTCCCTGAGCCAAACGAGATAGTGGAAGCTGCCAGCCATATCGCATGACAACTTAGAGTATATTAGAGATTTGTCGAGCCCTATAGCAACTTCATAAAATATGCTTTTATATCTCTAAGTAAACTCCTCCCTATGACAAAAGTTCTATTCTTGGTAATGTCAGGAGACGAAAAGGTTCAACTGGCTATCAGGATGGCTTATAACAGCATAAAGAATAAGAGGTATGAAGACCTGAAGCTGCTCTTCTTTGGACCCAGTCAAATGTACATAACAAAATTAGAGGGAGAGCCGAGGCAATACTTAACCGAACTAATTCAAAACCATGCGGTAGACTCGGCGTGTGTCGGTATAGCTAACAGCATGAACATAAAGGACAAGCTAGAATCCATGGGGTTAAGGCTAGAACCAGCGGGTGAGAGGGTCTCACTATATGTTAATCAAGGTTATGAGGTCATTACATTCTAATTTTTTAACATATTCCCACTCTTTCTCTTAGATCTTTAACCATTACGAAAGCATGTTTCCCCTTTCCATAGTAACCTACCCTAAATCTCACTACCTTATACTGCATCGCTCTGTACAGTTCTATGGCCTCAGTATTGGTTACCGCTACCTCAAGATATGAATAGCTACAGCCCAGCTTCAAGAATCTACGATGGAGCTCACCTAGGAGTGACCTCCCTATCCCTTCACCTCTAAAGGATGGGTCTACGGCAATGGAGATCACGTGACCCCTATTTTTACTTTGAACTATGCCTAGGGCGTAGCCCAACACCTTCTCGCTCCTGGCCACTATGAAAAGTCCATTGGATATGAAAAGGTAGGCCTTGAGGAGCCCCAATGGGTAGGGGTCGTCGAAACTCCCCTTCTCTATCTCATATATTCCGTCAAGGTCCGACGGTGAGGCATCGCCTATAATTACCAACTCTAAGAGAATTCTTCAGGAACGATATATGAGAATTTTGGAGTTTGATGAGAAGCGGGGTTCAATGAGACTGGTAGCTGAATCCGAGGACGACCTTTGGGTGATCCATTTGATCCTGAAGAAGGGAGACATTGTTACGGCAACTACCACCAGGGATGTTAGCGTTGGTGGGGAGAGCAGAAGGGTGCCAATGACCATAGTCCTGAGGGTCGAAAGAAGTGAGTTCCAACAGTATACCAACAGGCTAAGGATCCACGGGATAGTACTGGATGCCCCAGAAAGATATGGAGTAAAAGGTCAACACCATACAATAAACTTGGACCTAAACTGGGAAATAGTAATCATGAAGGAGAGTTGGCCCAAATACGCTCTGGAAAGGATAAAGAGGCAGGGTGAAAGGGCGGGTAGAGTAATGTTAGTCCTGGCGGACTATGATGAGTACCTGATTGCCGTACCCATGTTACAAGGGATTAAGATCCTTCAGGAAGCAACCATGAGGCCTCCCAACAAGGAACAGAGTCAGTTGGAGGAGAACGTTAACATCGTTGTAGAGCAAATCAAGGCCTTTCTAAAAAATGGGGGAATAGAGGTGATCATGGTTGCCGGACCAGGTAGTTTTAGGGAATTGGTGGCGGAGAGACTGAAGGGATCTGGGATAAGGGTTTACACGGAGCACGTCCACAGTGCAACTAGAAATGGCCTCAACGAATTACTCAGAAGGGATGTAATGAAGGCCGTGATAAGGGATTACGAGATAGCGGAGGGGATGGAATCCTTCGAAAAAATCGTAGAGCTCATGGGGAGGGATTCCGGACTGGTAGCTTACGGAATGAAAGAGGTTCAAGAATCGGCAAGTCTAGGGGCAGTGAAGGAACTCTTGGTTATTGAAGATCTGCTCTCCGTGGAGGAGCAGGGAGGGAGAGGTAACACAGAAAAGATTCTGGAAGATGTGGAAGGAAAGGGCGGAAGGATCTGGATAGTTCCCAGGGATTCTCCTATTTACTTTCAATTAAAGAATCTTTCCGGAATAGCGGCCATTCTTCGCTACAGGATCCATTGAGTTAATATGCTGCTACGCACACCACATCTCGAATTGAGGGTACTGCAGGGTAATGAGGAAGTCAGCCTATACTATGGTCAACTTCCGCTTGGATGTGAGTTGTGCAGGAAAGGAGGGAAACTGGTGGTGTTCATAACAGGACAATGTTCGGACGGCTGCTATTACTGTCCAGTGAGCGAGGAGAGATTCGGTAAGGAGAAGG
>JAFMDM010000015.1 GCA_017857195.1 Methanobacteriota archaeon | reverse complement strand
CGAGGTGGGCTTTAGCTCCACGAATCCATCTAACTTTTCCTTACCTTCGATTATTTCCACTACCTTATTTATCAGGTTAAGTCCCACTGCCTTACTACTGAATGGCATAGATCTACTTGCCCTCAGGTTCATCTCAATAACATAAGGCTCACTGTCCTTCACTAGAAGTTGTAGGTTGAACGGTCCCTTAACTGCTAAACCTGAGGCGATCCTTTGGGTTATCCCTCTCACCTTACTTAGAACTTCACCGCTTAACTGTCGAGTTGGAACTGTTATGGTGGCATCCCCGCTATGAACACCTGCTTCCTCAACATGTTCCAAAGTAACTCCGATAACCCCATTGCCGTCAGAGACCCCGTCAACTTCCAATTCACATGCATCCTCAATGAATTTGGAGATCGTGACTGGGTAGTTTGGAGAAATAATAACGGCTCTCTTGATGTAGTTCTCTAATTCTACTTCACTATAGGCTACCTTCATCCCTGAACCGCTTAATACATAGCTTGGCCTAATCAGGACTGGAAATCCCACTTCCTCTACAAACCTTAACGCTTCCTTTATGGAGGAAGCCTTGGCCCATGGTGGTTGGCTTACTCCCAACTCCTCTAAAAGAGCGGAGAATCTACTTCTGTCCTCAGCAATATCAACGCTCCTTCCGAAGGTGCCGAATATTTTGACACCTGACTCCTCGAGCTCCTTTGCTATGGAGTTGCCCAACTGGCCGCCTGCGAAGAGGGCTACGGATGAGAATTGTTCCTTCTTCATTAGATCGATTACTTTCTCCGTGCTTACTTCGTCAAAGTATAGCTTTCCTACAACGTCCCAATCCGTGGAAACCGTCTCTGGATTGCAGTTCAAAACAGCGACTTCGTGACCATTTAATCTCAGCGCTCGAGCCAGCGATACGACTCCCCAGTCAAACTCCACTGATACACCTATTCTAAATCCTCCTGCCCCTAGGACCAGAGTCTTTTTCTTGGACTCCTTGAACTCTATGTCGTCTTCCCTTCCGTTATATGTTGTATAAAGATAGTTAGTTGGAGCAGGCCATTCCCCTGCAAGTGTATCTATCTGTTTTACGACTGGAAGAATTGACTCTTCAGACCTTCTTTGTCTTATGTACTCCTCACTTTTTCCTGTTACCTTCGCTATCTGCTTATCACTAAACCCAAGTTCCTTGGCTCTTTTGAGTTCTTCAACTGCAGGTTCTCTCCCTCTGAGCGACTCATAAAATTCTACTATTCCCTTTATTTTCTTTATAAAAAATTTATCAACTCCAGTTATCTCGTATATCTGATCCTCTGTGACGCCATCTTTCATGGCCTTGGCCGCATAGAGGAACCAATACGGTCTTCTCTTAGTTAGATTACTAATCGCATCCTCAGTCGACATCTCGTCATATACACTACCTCCAACCACTCCAGGCTCGCCTATGTCTAACATCCTAACTGACTTCTGGAGAGCCTCCTCGAAAGACCTCCCTATACTCATGACTTCTCCTATGCTCTTCATCTCTGTTCCCAGGGATTCGTCTATACCCTCGAACTTGTTCAAGTCCCACCTTGGTGCCTTGATTACAACATAATCCAAGCTGGGCTCAAAGGAAGCATAAGTCACACCGGTTACTTTGTTAAGCACTTCGTGGAGCTTATAGCCTAGGGCTAGTTTTGCCGCAACGTAGGCTAATGGATATCCTGTCGCCTTGCTGGCCAGAGCACTGGACCTTGACATTCGTGGGTTAGTTTCTATGATGAAGTGTTGGGAATCGGTTGGAGATAGGGCAAACTGGACGTTACATTCTCCTACTAAGCCTATGCTTTCCGCCACCCTGATTGACTCGCTTCTCATGTCCTGAAGTTCCACATTATCAAGGGTTTGACAAGGCGCTATTACCACGGACTCTCCCGTGTGTACGCCCATTGGGTCCAAGTTTTCCATGCAGGCGACAATTACACCGTTGCCCTGGGAGTCCCTCATGACTTCATACTCAAGTTCCTTCCAATGGTGAAGGTATTTCTCTACTAAAACCTCCCCTATGTAGCTCTGGGCTAGTGCTCGCCTAATCTCCCTCTTAAAATTCTCCTCATTCCACGCAACTGTAGAGCCTCTTCCACCCAGATTGAAACTAACTCTGACCATGACTGGGAACCCTAAATCCCTCGCCCTCCTAACGGCTTCCTCTTCACTGGTAGCAGCGAAGCTTGGAGGGACTGGCAGCCCCTCCTCTATCATAGTTTCCCTGAACTTCTCCCTGCTAAGGGCCTTTTCGATTCCTTCAATTGGAGTTCCTAGAACCTTGACTGAATATTTTTGAAGTACTCCCCTTTTGTAAAGGTCTACACCCACGTTAAGCGCAGTTTGGCCTCCAAAACCAACCATTATGGCGTCTGGCCTCTCGGCCTCTATTATCTTCTCAACGCTCCACCAAGTCACAGGCTGAAGATAAAGTCTCTCGGCAAATTGATAGCTAGTCTGCACTGTGGCTATGTTGGAATTAACCAATACGGTCTCAATCCCTTCCTCCCTTAAGGATTTTAGGGCCTGGGTTCCACTATAGTCGAACTCAGCTGCCTCGGCGATCTTAATTGGACCAGACCCTACAAGGAGAACCTTCTTAGGCAACTCCATTTTTACTCACCATCTTCAAGAAGTAATCGAATATCCACTCTGTATCCCAAGGGCCAGGACCGGCCTCCGGATGGAACTGTACCGTTATTATGGGTAGCGTTCTATGTTTCAATCCTTCGACAATCCCATCGTCAACGTTATAGAACCACACCTCTGTGGATGATGGGATGGTTGTCTTATGGAGGGCATAGCCATGATTATGGGTAGATATGTAGAACCTGTTAGTCTTAATGTCCACCACACCTTTGTTTATTCCCCTGTGCCCGAACTTCATCTTCTCAACATCCCCATCCATGGAGAGGACGCCGATCTGGTGACCTAGGCATATCCCAAGTATTGGAACCTTATACTCCGTTAAGGACTTGAAGGTCCTAATTTGTTTGACTAAAAGCTTAGGATTACCTGGGCCATTGCTGAATATGATACCTTTAGGAGAGTAATCCATGATTTGCTCAGCAGTAAAATTACACGGAAGCCTTACTATGGTCACCCCCCTGGCTTGAAGCGACCTCAATATGCCATGTTTTACACCACAATCCACTACCACGATCAGCTCCTTCCCTTTTCCCTCATGTATTATAGGGTTGATAGGGGAAACCAAGGAGACCAGATCCATATCGTCGTATCTCTTCATTGTAAGTTCGGAGGTATTACTTGGAGGGGATCCGTGAGAGATGATCCCCATCATAACCCCTCTATCCCTTACTTTCTTAACTAACGATCTCGTATCTATTCTGGAGAGTCCAGGGACTCCCTGTTCTGTAAGCCAGTGGTGAAGTGACATAGAAGAGTTCCACTTGATCCCCTCGGTTTCCTCCTGTACAATCAACCCCTCTGCTTGTATCCTTTCTGACTCGAAGTTCTGTAGAACTCCTTCCTTGAATTTGGGTGCTGGTACCCCGTAGTTCCCTATCAAAGGATGGGTTATGGTAAGAATTTGACCTCTGTATGAGGGATCCGTCAAACTTTCAGGATAACCGTTCATAGCCGTAGTGAACACAACTTCACCTGACTTAGTTGTATGGGCACCGAAGGCACAACCCTCCATTAGGGTGCCGTCCTCCAAGTATAGGTAACCCTTACCCTTACCGCAGTAACTCATTTTTCCACTCCTCCACCGATTTCAGTCTCTCCTCTACTGCGGTTCTGTATCTTGTGTAATTCTCTTCGTCTTCCTCCAACCTCCTCCAACCTCTCTCCAGGTCCTTGGACAGGACGGTGGGAGAAGGAGAGCCTACTACCCTCTTTAGGGAGATTGACTGCTGAAAGTTGATTGTTGGAGAAAAAATTCCTTGAGAGACCTCTGAGGCGACCTTAGCATGGGCCGTCCTGTATGGGACTCCACCCAACGCCCTTCTCTCCGCCTCATCCGTAGCCAATGTGTATGGAGACAGAAAGCCTTCAACACTGTTCTCTTTGACCTTTAAATGTTTGACTATGTCCTCCAACACTATCGTTGTATTAATGGCTATGTCGGAGAGTTCCCAGTAATGTGGATTCATCTCCTGAAGGTCTAGATTGTACCCTGTGGGAAGCCCCTTGTAGTTCGTAAACAACGCAACTAAATGACCTATGGCATCTGAGGCTTTAGCCCGTGCAACCTCTGCCGTAACTGGGTTCCTCTTTTGAGGCATGAGGCTGCTGGTGCTCACATGAGTGTCAGGAAGTTCGATTATTCCCAGTGTACTATAAACCACAAGATCCTCCGCGAATCTGCTTAGAGTCAAAACGTATAACGTCAACATACTGGAGACTTGCAGCAAGTCCAATCTTGAGGACGAGGCCGATAGAGAGTTGACCAATACGTCATCAAATCCTAGAGCTTTGGCTTCCCTTATCCTATCCAATGGAACCTGAGTTCCTACAGTAGCACCTGCGCCTAATGGTGATCTATTTAGGCTCTTAAGGGAGCAGAAGAGGCTCTGCCATATGGTAGACAGTTCCTCATCTATATGCAGCATGTAATGTGCAAATGTGGAAGGCTGGGCCTGCTGAAGGTGAGTGAATGTAGGGAAGAGGATATGAATAGAGTCCTTTGCTCTAGATAAAGCCGTCCGTCTCAACTCAAGAATGAGCTTTAGGAGCTCAAGGACGCTGCTCCTCATCCTAATTCTGAGGGCAGTGGCAACGTGGTCGTTTCTGCTTCGCCCTAACCCTATTGCTCCTGCCTCTTGTCCTATCCTATCTATTAAGAAGGCCTCAAGGCCCTCATGTACGTCTTCATATCCTTCGCCCTCCATTTCAAATTCCTCAAGGCTCTTCACCACCCTGGCAGACAATTTCCTGTCCAGGGCTCCCACACGTGTTAGTTCTAGGACGTGAACGAGCATGACCAACTTTACCTCCTCCACCATCTTTCTGTCTTTATCCCAGGAGGAGGTGAACCTTATCACAAAGTCGGATTCGTTTCCCCACTTCCTGTAAAGCAAGGCTAGGCCCTCGTCCTACTGGCTAGTAATGAATGCATTCCCCATATCTCTATGAAACCTCTTGCCATTTCGTCTGAAGGATACCATCCCTTCTCATAACTAGCCACACTCTCCGAATATGGTGAATACTTGGCCTTTCTGCCTAGCACTGCTGCTGCTCCATCTTTTACTCTGAGCTTTACCTCACCCTCGACATATCTGTTCATAGTTCTTCCCACTTCGTCCAATATGTATCTAAGCGGCTCATACCAAAGCCCCCTGTACACAAGGTCAGACCACAACTGATCCACCTCCCGCTTGAACCTCAATTCCAGGGGCGTATAGACTGTCTTCTCCAGGTCCTGATGAGCCATATAAATCAAAAGTGCAGCGGGGACTTCGTAAACTTCCCTCGACTTAAATCCAACTAACCTGTTCTCTATGTGATCTACTCTACCGAATCCTCTAGCTCCTACTTCAGCATTAAGTAATTTCACTATTTCCAGTAAACTTAACTTCATTCCGTTCACTTTTATCGGAAGTCCCTCCTGGAACTCAAGAACAAGCTCCAGTGGTTCCTGTTTTCTGAACTTGGTCCACTCGAAGGCGTCTTCTGGAACCTCTGCATATGGATCAGCTATGGAATCTCCTTCTATACTCCTTCCCCAAAGGTTCTCATCTATGCTGAACTTCTTGTTCTCCTCCTTTATTGGGATCCCCTTTTCCTTAGCATATAGTATTTCCTGTTGTCTGGTCATGCCCCAGAATCTGGCTGGAGCGATGATCTCTCCCGTGGGCATCTTGCTCTTTATGGCGAGATCGAATCTTACCTGATCGTTACCCTTGGAAGTTGAACCGTGGGCTACGTGGGTTGCCCCCTCCTTCTTTGCCACTTCTACAACCTTTTCAGCAATAAGTGGCCTAGCGAGAGCTGTAGAGAGGGGATATGTCCCCTCATACATTCCATTCATTTTTATGGCCTGACCAACGAAGAACGTTGAAAACTCCTCCTTCGCATCTATTGTGTAGTGTTTTGCTGCCCCTGCAGAATATGCTCTCCTCTCTACATCGCTGAAGTTTTCCTCTTGTCCCACATCTACTGTGACGGTTACTACTTCTGCCCCATACTTTTCTGACAGCCATTTAATGGCCACAGTGGTATCAAGACCTCCAGAGTAGGCGAGGACTATCTTCATTTCAACCGCCCACAGTAGTCATGGATTATAAGCCGAAGACAAAATGAAAACTATATAGTTCTCTAAATAGATAAAATTAAAGGTCTCCCTTAATTGTCCTTTAAAATAAACCTCAACCAGACTGTTTAGCATTCGTCTTGTTGAGCCTCTTGGAGATGTAGTAGTCGAGGGCGTTCCTAATGAAGTCTGATCTACTTCCTATGTTATTGGCCTTAATTGCCTCATCCATTCTTTTCACTACACTATCCTTCAATCTAACACTCAGAACTTTCTTCATTGGCATATGCTATAAAGAGGTTCTAGTTAAATTAAACTCCCCTACCCAAGGAGTGTAATTAAGGAGAACTGTGGGGACCCAACAGGAAAATCTATTTATTTACTGAAGTAAATATTATCTGTTCTCTGGCCTTCTTGATATTCTCAAGCTTCTGCATTGAGTTCTTTATGGTCAGAACCACAATCTCTTTGTGGAACTTCCTTATGTGCTCTTCAGTATCCTCCTTGGGCATAGTCTGTCCGCATAGCTTGCAGGCGAACATGCCAGATTGTGTCTTTGAGACCACAGGTTCAGTTCCATTAAAGATCTCTCGTAATATCGGGACTACTTTCTTAGCTCTCAATTCACCTCCACTTTTCTCTGTTATACGTTGGGCATACCCACGTAGCTGGTGCTTGGAAATAGAGTACCTGTGAGCTACAGTTGCAGGTCCATCTCCCTTAACCAGGTACTCCTCCAGTGCATCTAGGACGAAATCACTACCGCCTAGCACCTTCAGAGCTACGTAGCTTACTAGGGACTTCATATCAAGTTGTTTCATTGTATTTCACACTAGGAAACTCTACACCTAGTCAGGGTTTAAAAGAGATGCACTATATTCTATAGATCAAGAATAACGTTCTTATGAGTCCTTACCACTATGCCGGTCCCCTGATTCACTTGACCTAGTATATTTGAGCGAACGTATTTCCCAGTTATTGAGAGGACCTCTTCTGCATTTTCCTTGGAAAGGAAAAGGATCATCCCTATTCCCATATTGAACACTCTATACATCTCATCATGGGGTACGCCGGCCTCCTCCAGTCTCAAGAAAATGTCCTGAGTATTTTCAATCGCCATTTCGATTTTGTATGTGGTGATCCTTCTAAGTTTCGAGAAAGAACCTCCAGTTATATGTGCAGCAGCCTTAATCAACGACAACACCTCAGAGACGGGCTTCACGTATATTGACGTAGGCTTAAGCAACACCTTAGGATCTTCCTTTAACGCACCAGACTCCAGGAGCTTCCTGACCAATGTAAACCCATTGGAATGAATACCGTTGCTTTCCAACCCTATTATAATGTCGCCAGGCCTTACGTCTCTTCCAGTCTTTAGAACCTTAGAGGCTCCTAGAGCCGAACAGGATAGATCCATACCCTTTATTACACCTGGCATTATAGCTGTCTCTCCCCCCACAATATCTACGTCCGATTCAGCTGCCCCCGCCTTAAGTCCTCTAATGATTCCGTCTAATGGCTCCTCCATAGGACTCTCCATGGCTATGTAGTCAACTAACGCCAGGGGTTTGAGCCCTAGAGAGATCAGATCATTCACATTCATGGCCACACAGTCTATTCCCAACGGTTCCGTAATCCCATATGATAATCCTAGCTGTACTTTAGTTCCTACACCGTCTGTATGAAGACCTAAGTAAATATCATCCAACCTTATGACCCCAGCGTAATGACCAGGACCTAGTACAGTGATCGTTTTTTCTGGACTCATTAGATTCCTTATGATCCCATGGAGCTTAGCTACCTCATCGAGGTCTACTCCTACATCTGCATATCTTGTCACCAGTTGTCACCCTGCGGAATGAATTCGCTCAAAGAACCCAAGGTTCCATTCGATGATTTGAATTTGTAAATTCTCCTGGAGATTGTAGCTAGCCTCTCCTGCTCGGGTATAGTTAGGCCGACGTCACTTCTGTGAAAGAGAGGATAATCTGACTTCACCATGGAAATGCACCTTTCAATTCTCATTGACGCATCTACAAAATCTCCCTCCGCCACTATCTCAAGGGTCCTGGAACCTTGAGTAATTAATTGGCCTCCCTCTAAGGAGATGGAGCCGAAGTATACCCTACATCCAATTTCCTGTATAGCTCGTAGATCCAGTTCTATTTTGTGACCGGTGGACATGGCCCTAGAGATAGGGTACCCCCGCGGAGCCAAGACCTTGACTACAGTGGGAAGTTGAGATATCTCAGGTTTCGCTTTCCCGAGACTTCCAAACGCGGCCAAGTGAAGAAGGTCACCAAAGTTATGAACCCTGGGAACTATTGCTGCTGTCTCTGGATCTCCCATTCTGGAGTAAAACTCTATTACGGTCGGTCCCCATATCGGGGTTAACATCATTTGTCCTCCCATGAATCCCACATATCTTTCATGAGCCTCCAATTCGACGCTTCTTAGACTTGATTTTACTATTTCTTTACTCGCTTCTAACTCTGACGAATCTATGAATGGAAGACCATCGTTAGGACCTGAGATAGAACCCATTCCTCCCGTCTCTGGTCCCACACCGTAGTCAAAGGCATGTTTGTAGTCCTGGGCCAGTGGGAGGAAAATTGTGGAACTGCCATCACTTAGAGCATGCAATGTATATTCTGGTCCTTCTACCTTCTCCTCAACGAGGATCTTTTCCTTTCCCTTAACTACGCTAGAGACCTCCTCTAACGATGAGCTAACTGAAGTCTTTTTATCGTCAGACAGGTAGGCCTGCAAGTCTGTGATCACCTTCACGCCCTTCCCGCCAACCTGCTCAGCTGGCTTCACCACTATGGAACCTTGAATCGTCCTCACAAAAGACGCGGCTTCTGAAAGAGAGTCAAACTTCCTATACCTGAGTCTCCCTGGAATCTTGTATTTCCACATTAGTTCTCTCATCCAAACCTTGGAACCCTCAATCATTGCGCATCGCTGAGATGGTCCGATTACAGGGATCCCCTCCTCCTTCACTGTGTTGGAAACTCCTGAGAAAAGCGGGTCCTCAGGTCCTATTACCACAATATCAGGATTAGTCCCCCTTAAGATCTCCTTAACCTTAGATTGGCTTGTTATGCTGCCCAATATTAGTTGGCCGCCAGTGTGTTCGGCCACATTGGCTAATCCTGGGTTTCTGTAGGAGGCTAAGACATATACCCTATCCTCAGCCCCGGCTAATGCCTCAGCTATCGCATGCTCCCTGGCTCCCTCACCAACCACAAGGACTTTCAGGGCTCTTCACCCCCTCGTCCTCCCATGCAGAATGTACAAAGGTCGCTGTTCCCTATGGCCTCGTACATGGCTTTCATGCTCAACCAATGTATGGAGTTGGCTCCAACTATCCTTTCGATGTGTTCCCCTTCCGAGGTGATCAGTTTATTGGAGTCAGGTACGTCCATGCCGTAGGGGCAGCCTCTAATTAAAGGTGGACTTCCCAATAGCACATGCACTTCCGTTGCTCCAGATCTTCTAACCCATTGCACTGTGTTTCTCAACGTATTTCCTGTTACCATTGAATCATCCACAAGAATTACCTTCTTCCCGTCGAATGCCTCTCTAATGGGGTTCAATTTTAGTTGGGCTCCCACTAACCTCATGAATTGGTCTTCTAACCCCATTGTCCTTACATGGGAACCGGTTCTAACGAATCCAAGCTCCATTGGTATCCCCGACACCCTGGAGTATCCAAGGGCCATTGGCACTCCAGTCTCGGGGACTCCTACTACAACGTCCGCGGCCAGCGGATACTCCATCGCCAGTAACTCTCCGAGCTTGAGCCTCGTTTTGTATATGGATGCATTGCTAAGGGTGGAGTCAAGCCTGGAAAGGTAAACAAACTCCAAGGAACAGACCCGCCGTCGCGATTCCAGCACATTTGATCTTAGGCCCCATCTATCTATTTCTAATACCTCCCCAGGTTGAATCTCCCTCCTCAATTCGCCTCCCACTGCCCAAATTGCAGAGGGTTCCGAGGACACCACGACCATATCGAAACCGAAGGCTCCCAAATAGAGGGGCTTCAGACCCCAATAGTCTCTGCCTACTACCAATTTCCCTTCTTTATTTAGGGAAATAAATGCGAACTTCCTTTTATTTAGAATCAAAGGATCCTCCGCCAATGATTCGAGGGAAGGCCTATCCGCTATCCCATCAATTACTATTGAGCTATTCTTAATGATCAGAGGAAATTCATCGCTTTTCCCTACATATCCAACCGAGGCCCATCCTCTCAATCCGTCCGTCCTTAAATCCTCCACATCTCCAGTTTTTTTAGAGGAGCTAAACCTTCTGCCCTCCAGAAGACTTATGCCTACAGCTCCCCTGCCCCTGTGCTGAAGCGCCAGTAAACCATAGTAAGTGAAGCGGGCAACATTCCATCTATCGCTGAAAGCGAAGAACCCCACTATGCCCGACATACAAATCTCCTCCTCTGTTCTTCCGCTGACGGAATTTCCCTCAAAGGATAGATGCCCGTGAAACAAGCGTTGCAGAGGTCGACCCTGCCTATGGCCTGCATCATCTCTTCTGTGGTCAAGTATTCCACGGAATCGGCACCAATGTGCTCACCTATTTCCTTTGGCTCCATATTAGCCGCAAGGAGCTCATCCCTTGTGGGAAAGTCCACGCCCATGTAACATGGGAATATTATGGGTGGAGAACCGATCCTTACGTGTACCTCCTTTGCTCCCGCCTCTCTTATTCTTCTGATTAACTCCCTCATGGTGTTTCCCCTTACTATTGAGTCATCAACTACGATTACTCTCCTCCCTTTCATTACCTCCCTTACTACACCAAACTTATCCTGTATGATCTTGATTCTGGACGACTGAGAGGGCATTATGAACGACCTCATGGAGTTGGTGAGGCGCACAAGTCCCTCCGTAATATGGATACCACTTCTTCTGGAATAGCCTATGGCGACGGGCCTTCCTGAGTCTGGAACAGGGATAACTACATCTCCCTCAGCTGGATGTTTGAGAGCAAGGACCTCCCCTAGCCTCATCCGGGCCTCGTAAACAGAGATTCCATCGATATATGAATCCGGTCTGGAGAAATAAACGTATTCAAACGAACACGTATGAACCTCTCCTCTCCTTTCAGCTGTTCTAATCCATTCCTCCGAAAGAACGATCACCTCTCCAGCTTTCAGCTCCCTAATTACTTCACCTCCAATCTGTTCTATGGCTGAGGTTTCTGAGGCAATTACGGTGGTAGTGCCAACTCTGCCCAGGGCCAGTGGTCTGAAGCCAGCAGGATCTCTCATTGCCGCCACCTTCCCCCTCAAGCTCAGAACTACCACTGAATACGCGCCATCTGCCATTTGGGAGAAACTCAGCAATGATTGTTCTAGCTCTGTCCCTTTCCTTATCTGATTACTTAAGATGTTCAATATAATCTCTGTGTCCGTGTTCACACGTAAGTTCAACTGTTTCTCAAGTCTGCGATAGTTGGCAATGGTTCCATTAAACGCAACTGATATGAAGCCGTTATCCATAGGTTGAGCATCCTTTATGGTGGTGGAGCCGGTAGTGGAGTATCTAACATGACCTATGGAAACAGTAGCTCCTACATCTAATTCCTTAGGGCTCAAAGCGTTTTCAACTAGACCTAACCCCTTCTTTGTAACTATTTTTTCCGAGAGCCAACTGATCCCGGCAGATTCCTGACCCCTATGCTGTAATGCCTTTAGCATCCTATAGACAAGGATGGTAGCCCTTGGCCCTACTGCGGCAGCAACTCCACAACTCTCCCTCAATTCATTCTCTCCTCCAGCAATGAGTGATATGAGGAAATTACTTCCTGCAGCTCTATTTCCAGGTCTCCTACCCTCAAGGTTCTCTTCTCAGTGATCTGACCTATCTTGTTACAATGTATGCCATTCTCCTCGGCCTCTGAAATAATGGAATCGTCTCCGACCAATAGGAACCTTCCTCCACTCTCGGAAAATAGCTTCACCCTAGGGTCTGTGGAGTCTGCAATAATGGAGTCAATTTCTATTGTGACCCCTAAACTTTCCTTGATTATGGGTATGAGTGCACCAACTAGACCTCCTTTTCCCACGTCTTTGGCATACCTCACTAATCCTCTATTAACCCATGAAGAGACCAGCTCAGAGGCCCTAAGGTCATCCACCAGTATGGGATCTGGAATCTCCCATTTACCTCCAAACAACTTCTGGTAAAGTGAGCCTCCTAGCCCCCCTCTGGTGAAGCCCAGTAGTAGAAGACTATCCCCAGCCTCTACCTGAAACTTAGGAGGGCGTCTTTCCGTTATTCCAGCCATTACAACTAGGGGGGTGGGTTTTATGGGATTTCCATTGGAGTCCTCATTATAGAATGATACTTTCCCCCCCACTATAGGTACATTAAAGAACTTCGATGCTTCAGCTAGTCCGTAGACGCTATCTATGAAGTCCCTATATACGCCTGGACTCGCGGGAGAGCCAAATTGCAGGTGATCCACTGCCGCTCTCGGCTTAGCACCTACGGTAGATAGATTTCTAAATGCCTCGGCGAATATGGCTTTGGCACATCTAAACGCGTCCCATTGGCATAAATCTGGATTGGCGTCCCCCTTCAGAGCTAAGAATTTTCCGTTTGGAAGCCTAATTACACTTGCGTCGGCCCAGCCGGGTCTAATTATAGTGGAGGCAAGAACCTCATAATCATATTGGGAGTAGACCCACTCCTTACTCACCAGGTCCTCATGTTTAAGAACACTCAGAATGGATTCCTCAAGATTCGAGTTTCGATACTCAGTTACGAATGGCTCTCGTCTCTCTCCCACACTCCAACGACTTATGGGCCTGTATTTCACCGCTATATTGGGAATGGAAGCTATTACCTTTCCTTCAAAGATAAAAGTCACCTTACTCTCTGCCGTCACCTCTCCTATCTCCTCACACGCATAGTCCACCTTCCTGAACTCTCCGCAAAACTTCTCAACTTTAGATGGTTCTATGACGTAGATCATCCTCTCTTGGGTCTCTGAGACCAGGACTTGCTCCGGCGTCATGTTCTTCACTCTCAAAGGCACTCTGGAAAGATCGATGACCGCACCGAGTTCTCCCACCAACTCCAGAATTGCCACTCCTATGCCACCAGCGCCCAAGTCCTTGATATCGTCCACTAGATCCATCAATTGTAGAGTTTTGTCCATGACTATCTTCCCTGAGAACGGATCAGCTATCTGGATCGCACCCCTTTGATCCTGCCCATCCAGAGGCTTTGAGGCAAAGGATGCTCCTCCCATGCCATCCAATCCAGTTAATCCAACTATGACCAGTTTTTGGCCAGCTCTCAATGTCTTACTCTTCAGCCCATGAGTAGAGACTCCAACACAGGCTACATCAACCAGAGGATTGTTTAAGTAACTTGAGTCAAAAGATAGTTCTCCTCCGATCACTGGTACCCCAATACTATTTCCATAGAATCCTATTCCCTTCACAACCCCTCTAAGTATCTCTCTGCTTCTCCGATCCGTTATGGGTCCAACCCTGAGCATATCGAGGAGGGCCACAGGTCTAGCTCCAACACTTATTACGTCGCGGATCACTCCTCCTACTCCGGTGGCTGCTCCATTGAATGGATCCAAGGCGGAGGGATGATTATGGCTCTCTAGCTTTAACACAACAATCGTTCCATCATCAAGTTTGAAGGCCCCAGCATCTCCCCATTCCTGGACTCCCATGACTATACTTTCATTTCTCCAGGAGAATGTCTTGAGATAGAACCTCGACGACTTGTACGAACAATGTTCAGACCAAAGTTGCTCCATAAGGGCTATCTCTGTGGAATTGGGATCTCTTCCGAGAAGAGACTTTAGCTTAGTCAACTCCTCTGGGTTCAACTCATCTCCCTCCCAGTCCTCTCAGTAATTGTAACCCATCGGTCGACCTAGAGAACGGGAAACTGGCCCTTTCTGGATGCGGCATCATTCCTACTACATTACCTGACTCGTTGGCGACGGCAGCTGTGTTCCAGAGTGAACCGTTGGGGTTCCATTTCTCATTAACTTCCCCCGTCGCCGAACTATAGGTCATTACTATGGTTCGTTGAACCCAATCACCTTCTCCATAGTACCTGCCCTCAGCGTGAGCGATTGGCATGAAAAGGACCCTTCCGCCCAAATTCCTCGTTATCGCAGTGTCATCCCTAACCACCTTCAAATAGACCCATTTAGTCAAGAACCTTCCATTAAGGTTAGGTAAGAGAGCTCCACGTAACAACCCTGCTTCCGTTAGAATTTGAAAGCCATTGCATATTCCTAACACCTTTTTCCCCGAGTCGGCCATTTCCTTGATCTTCTTCAATGACTCACTTCCGGCAGCTATGGCTCCTGCCCTTAGGTAATCACCAAATGAGAAGCCTCCTGGGAGTACGACACTCTCAAATCGATCAGGATCGAAATCTGCATGATCCACGATTTCCCCCCTTAGGCCAGCCTCCTTAAGGGCCATCGCGGTCTCCAATTCGCATGTAGTTCCAGGGAACTTGATGACCGCGATCAAATTGCCCTCAGCTCCACCTTGTGTACCAGGGGGTTATGGAGTCCCCTGGAGGAAAATTCTTCAGCCATCTTAATGGCCTCTTCCTTACTTGAAGCCTCAAGTATCACTCTGATTACCTTCCCTACCCTCACTTGTTTCAATTTCCCCCTCACCTCACCTAACATATGTCTCTCAATGGCCTCACCCTCAGGGTCTCTGATACTGTCCTTGGGAAGTATTAGAATCTCGACCGTGTAATTCAATTGGACACCATCTCTAGGAATCTTACGTACGCCTTCTTCACTACTTCCAAGTTTTCTCCGCGCCTGTACAGGTCCTTGTCTAGCACTTCACCGTTGCTCTTTGTTCTTACCCTCATACTATCCAAAGTCAACTCATCCCCCAACATCAAGGAGCTTCCATCCCTTCCCACCTCCACTTTGAGGTCATAGAGAACTAGTCCTTTAGGATCCAAGAAATCCTGGAGCACCTCATTTGCGGCCAGGGCTAATCTCTCTACCTCAATTGCCTCCTCTCTCCGCATTAGGCCCAGATGCTCCATATGGGCATAGTTCAGTAGTGGATCGTGCCTGGCATCATCCTTAAGGAAGAATTCAACCAACGGCGGATCGAAAGGATGACCCTCCTTTATGGGAAGCCTCTTAACTATTGATCCTGTTGCTATATTCCTCACTACGACCTCAACTGGTATCATCTGAAGCTTTCGAACAACGAGACTCCTTTCATCTTTCTGCTCTATGAAGTGATTCTTAACTCCCCCTTTAGTAAGTTCAGAAAAGAGAATGGCCGAGGTCTTAGCGTTAATTTCTCCCTTTCCATTCATCTGATCCCTCCTATCACCGTCTCCAGCAGTTATGGTATCCTTGAACACCAACAGAACTCTCCCTTTTCCCACGTCAAATACGAGCTTAGTCTTCCCCTCAGCTATCGCGGTACTCACGGGAAATCGATTTACATAGGCAATTTAAAATTTAGCTAGATCCTGATTCTAATCTATGGTGTTATATTACTTAGTCATGTAAAGTAACCCTATATATTCGACCTTCCTCACTCACTTCACATGGAAGAGATCTCCATAGATGATTTCAAGAAGTTAGAATTACGAGTAGGGCTAATTACCGCCGCAGAGAAAATACCTGGAACTAGATTGCTACGTTTAGATGTATCTTTGGGTCAGGAAAAGAGACAGATAGTATCTGGAATAGCGGAATATTATGAGCCAGAACAATTAATAAATAAGAAAGTTGTTATCATATCTAATCTGAAACCTAGGGTAATAAGAGGGTATGAAAGCCAAGGCATGATATTGGCGGCTGGATGCGATGACGGAGCCCCAGTGAGAATAGTGACACTCGACGAAGGGGCGGAACCTGGTTCAAAGGTATGCTAGGTTGACTCGTGGTCCATTCGAAAGGCTGAGGATTCCGGATAGTTCTAAGACAGCGTTGGAGCGCCTCTCCCACAGGATGATGAAAATTGAAGGAAAGGATAGGAGGGATATTGCGATAAGACGCCTCGATGCGTGTTTAGAACTCTTAGATCAATATATTAGGTTCTTAGAATCAATCCCTGCCGCTGGAGCATTACACCCATTCCACTTGGGATTAATTGGATCTGTTCTAGGAGAATATTGGGAGGAGGAGGTAGAGGAGGTGAGAGCCAGGTTATTGAAGGGGAGAAAAATAGGTAATGAATACCGCAGACGTCTTTTGAGGTGTCCAACTGAGAGGGTAATACAAGTTGAAAAAGAGGGGATAGGTAGGACGCTTTCGTTCCTTAGGAGAAGTTCAATGAAGTTAGATCGATTGATTGGTGGTGTTAGATCTTTAAGTAGAATAGATAATGTAGATCCGTCCCTCCTCACCATTATAGTGGCGGGACTGCCCAACGTAGGAAAGTCGTCCTTGGTTTCTTTACTTTCCTCTGCCAAACCAGAAGTCGCACCATATCCTTTCACCACAAAGGAGGTACATGTGGGGCATATGAACACTACCTTAGGTATGGTTCAGGTCCTCGATACTCCAGGGCTTCTTGATCGTCCAGAGAAGGAAAGGAACCAAATAGAGCGTAAGGCGGTAAATGCTCTAAAGAACTTAAGCGGACTTGTGCTCTTTGTCCTTGACGGGTCTGATTTCACACCTGAGGATGAAGAACTAAACGTTCTTGACGAGGTATTGGTCCTAGGTAAGCCGACCATCTGTTGTATAAATAGAATTGACATGAGGAATGAGGAGAAAATTATTTCCATAAGGAAAGAGTTGGAGAGACGTAACCTGCAGTGGGTGGAGCTGAGCTGTAAAACTGGTGAAGGCATAGATGTTCTCAAAGACGCTATAGAGTCAAGTCTAAATCAATTGTTCAGAAATCGAAAAGAATAGAGAAAAATCACGAGTTCAAAGATGCTAATTTGAAGCAAAATCCTTCTCCATGTATAGAAAATGATAGGATGATGCCAAGCAACGGGCTCTTACCACAGCAGGGTTTAAGACTGCCTTTTCCTCAGTTCCCACCAGTTGGGAGTGATAATGAAGTACTGGGTAAGCGAAATCTTCACATCGATTCAAGGCGAAGGACAGGTAATTGGGACGCCCTCCAATTTCGTGAGATTGGCCGGATGCAATCTTAGATGCGTTTGGTGTGATACCAAATATTCGTGGCTGAGGTCTGATGGAAGGGAAATGGATTTAGACGACATAGTGAATTCCTTAGATCCCAGAGTTAAGGTAACCACAATAACGGGAGGAGAACCGCTTCTTCAGGACCTTCTCCCCCTCGCCCACAGGTTGAAACAGATGGATCACTACATAATCGTGGAAACTAGTGGTACAGTAAGACCAGATCCAGAGCTCAGGAAGATGGTTGACGTTTTTTCCGTCTCACCGAAGCTCAGCAACGCCGGCTTCAGGTTTCCCTATGACCTAAATGAGGACTGGGCTACATATTATAAGTTCGTCATTTTAAATCCCGAAAAGGACTTAGAGGAAGTAACTGGTATAGTTGAAAAGTTTAGGCTAAAGCCATCAAAGATAATACTTCAGCCTGACGGTAATAGGAAAGACTATGAAAACGCTTTAAGAGAATTGGCAGACGCCGTGACTAAGAACAGATTGCCCTATAGGGTTCTGCCACAATTCCACAGGATTCTATCTTATAGGTAACGCCAATTACCTGTTTAGGTTGATCTCCCATTGCAGTTTGATTATTTGAAGAATATCATTTTTGCTCTAATTTATAGGCCTGGAGTGCCTTGGTCAGTAAATTTAGTTTCTCTTTGCCCTTACCCAAAACCTCATTAGCGACCTCGACTATCTTTTCCAGGGCTGAGTTCTCACTTCTATCGGCATAAAGAGCGTGGTCCATTCTGACCCCGCTCCTAACCTCCACAAGAAACCCATTGGCATTCTTAGTAAGTATGCCGCTGTGTTTAAATCCAACAGAGCGGCAAACTCGCAATAACTCCCAAGCGGAATTGAGATCCTTAGCATATGCATGTACTATAGGGCCCTGTACAACTAGCCATAATCTCCTCAGTGCCCCCTTACTGATCAGGTCCTCGAGTTCGGCTGTCGTCACTCCCAAATGGTCCTTGAACATTACCGTAGAATTTCTCCGATCCCAAGGCATAAGGGCGTCTATTACGGTGATTCTACCACTGCAACTACTCTTTGTAAATATGTTTGGCCATGAGAAGAAAGCTTCTAAGGTGGGCAATATATCGGGGTCAAGATATCCTATCTCCCTGTCCCTAAAGATCCTCTCATAGGCTCTCCTCTTTCTGCTCTCCCAGTCTTCTTTCTCCTGCATTATGCTCCATTTGTTTAAATGAGTGTCCAGATTTAAGAGGCTCTATTTTAGCTTCCTGATAATGAGAGCTTCAGAAATAGCTAAGAGATTTATGATGGCTGAGGAAGGCGTACTTGTCCTGAAGGAGGGCGAACTCAGTCCTGACGAATTGGAGGGGGAAACGGTAAAGTTGGGAATCAGAGTTCTCGTGAGCGGTAAAGATAGATCTCGAACCTTTGATTTGGGCGCGTTGACAATAATCTATAACTCATGCTCCAAGGCATTTGCGTCGGACTATCTGGATCTAACGCTCTCACTAGAACAGCTAATCCAGAAGTATGGGTCATTAACAGAGCTCCATTTCCTCTCCAGATGCGTCAAAGAAGGGAAGGTAAGTTTGACTTTCCTGGAATCAATGGGATCACGGGACTTCACTTACCTTATCTCTACTTTATCTTAACCGAGGTTCAGGGGCGTAAGTCCCCTACCGTGGAGATGGATAGCCTTCCATTTTTGAATGACAATTCCCTCGAGCATATAAATGCCCGACGTAGGTTCTGCTTCCATGCTTACGTGAGCAGACGTTAAGGTCGTTAAAGGCCCGTTTGAGGTTGGCGTCTGAAGTGTACGACATCCTGTGTTGGACCAATATATATTTCCATGAAACGTATGGGGAGGGTACCTAAACTGAACTGAAACACTTGGCCCTAGAGTTGAGGAAACAGGACAGCCAGTACAAACTATTCTAGGCGTGGTTAGACTGTAGACAGGGACTATAACACACCCCTAAATATCCTTAAGAAAGCAGGGCTGGGACGGCCCGTTGTGTCTATGGAACTTCATCATCCACCCTTGGCAAAGGTAAAGCCTTGAAGGAGGGAGCTCCGTAGTAAGAGCAGGTAGTTCACTTCAAGATAATGATTCCTGAATTGTTGTTAATTCTGCGTAAATCTGTTTTAGCCTCGAATCGTATAGTCCTCTTCTATATACTAGCTTTCCATCAATTATAGTATAATCAATATCCCTCCCTGTTGCGACATATGTAAGGATGGAGTTTAGGTTACTCTCAGTTATGGGACCCAAATTAGACATATCCACAAGACTCAGGTCAGCTGGTGCCCCCCTCTCTATCACTCCACCTTCTAGTCTCACGGCTTTACGTCCTCCAAGCGTAGCCATCCGAATGGCGTCCTTGGCTCCCACTGAAGCTTCCCAGTATCCCTGTCTTTCCAATAAAACTGCTTCCTTCATTTCCCTGAAAATGTCCAATGTGTTATTTGTAGCAGGTCCATCTGTCCCAAGAGCCACATTTATTCCCCTTGCCAACATTTCTTTAAGAGGAAAGAATCCACCCGTGGCTAACTTCATATTTGAGGTAGGGCAGTGCACCGCATGAGCTTCCATCGACTTCACCAGTTCAATTTCCCAACTACTTATCCAACCCAGATGAGCCATGATAGTCCTAGGTCCTAACAACCCCTTTGATTTCAAAACCTCCACCGGAAAGATGCCGTACCTTTGTTTCACCTGAAATAACTCCTCTCTAGTCTCTGAAACATGTATGTGGATACCAAGGCCAAGTTCCTCGAACAACTGTCTAGCTAGTTTCAACGTTTCCTCTGAGACAGCGTAAAGAGAATGGACATTGATGATCGGAGAGAATGTGGAAGAGGCCATGGTACTTACCTCTCTCATCTCCTTATCTATCTCATAGGGATCCTTCAATGAGTCTAAGAACGTTGGACCCGCACTCACCTTGATTCCATAAATTTCGCTTAACTCAGCAACATCTTTAGGGTTGAAATACATATCTATGAAACCAGTAATTCCATTTGATAACATCTCAATAATACTTGCCTCTGAGCTCAACCTTATCCAGTGAGGTAGAGCCTTTGATTCTATGCTCCATATTTCCTTTAACCAAGGTATTAGATCGAGGTCATCCTTATACCCCCTTAGGTACGTCATTCCAGAATGTGTATGAGCATTAATGAGACCAGGTATGACTATCATTCCACTGCAGGAAAAAATATCACCCTCCTTCTCGGGTCCTATTTCCATTATCCTTCCGTTATCAATAATTATGTTAGTATTTTTCAATATTTGTTGACCAGTGAATACAAAGTCGCAACTTGTTAATGTATATGGCTGATCTCGAATCTCCACCTGAACTCGCCTTCCTTGATCGCTCTTCCCTCTACTCTTAACCTTCTAGAAAATAATGGAGCGTAAGTGACGAAAGTCTCCGCCTCTCCTCCCTCGAAGGCAGGATTGAAGCCGTAAGTTTGTGCCGCGTCAACCAACTCTCTCACTTGAACCTCGCTTTCAATTTCTTTACCTACTAAATGAAAGGGAAATCCGTAAGCCGACGCTGATGTAATTATATACCTGAATCCGTGTCTCAGCAACTCGTGCATATATCTCACTTGATCCTTGCGCCATAGGGGAGAATACACCTTCAGTCCCACGATGGAAGCTATCAAGTTTATGTTGAGTCTTTGATAATCTGAAAGCAATGCCCCGGTCACTATTCCTTCAACCCCTTCTTCTCTCAATTTCTTGAATGCGGCCATGAGATCTTGAAGCTCCAAGTCCTTCATACCGCTACTGTTCCACATAAGTTGTCTTATACCCATGGCCGAGGCTTGATGTGAAGTCATGTTTACTCCGTTCCACTGGAACATCCATGAATCATCCCTCATGGGTATAAGGGTAAGGAGAGCTGTAACTTCGAAACCCTTGAAAACTGCCCAATGTATGGCATATGTACTGTCCTTCCCACCTGAGAACATCGCAGCGACTTTCACGTTTTTCTATTGTAAGAAATATAATCACAAGCAAAAAAGTTTAACTTGCTGTTATTGATTCAGTTATGCCTTTACTTCTTTTTCTCCTCTCCCTTCTGCCCGCCAGCTTTTTGACCTTCTTCCTTCTTCTTCTTTGCAGCCATTTTTGGCTCTATATAGAGGGAGAGTAATGGGCAATATAAGAATAACTCAATTGGAGATTACAAAATACTGATTTAAAAGTGAAGGGGAAAAACTGTATACCGTTAATTAGAAAACCTCTGCAGTCTATCTATTTGATAATTCTTTATTAGCAAAGATGAACATTACTAAAAATTCTCTTCATATAGCATGAGGGATTTCAAGGTTTCTGCCATGGAGTATTCTTCAGTAGTAATGTAGAGAATGGAAAGCTCTAGCCCAGGGTCTGAAGGGAAGTGGGGAGGTTGTGGACGAGGGCCTTCCCCAGAGATCCTGTACTTGATTTATGTTTAGAAGAGATCTAAGGGTTGGATCCCCCATGTGGACCTCTTTGCCACCCATCAAGTACACGGACTCGGTACCGTATATGATGTCAGCCATGGACTTGGCGTTATTCAACGCATGTGCCAAATAGTCGCTCTTATAACATGCTAATAGCGGTTGTATTGTCCCATCAATAACTGGGGCAGTGACGTCGTATTCCTTTTCACAGAGAAGTTCCACTAACCTTCTTCTTAGGAACGGGAAATCGCATCCCGTCACAAACACTTTTGATTTTCGTAAGAAGGCCAATCCCCTTCTTAACGCGTCCATGGGCCCCCTCCTATGTTCCGCTGGTTCCAACACATCAATTCCTAAGCCCGTATTCGCGCTACTTACAATTATTGGACATTGGAAGTTCTGTGCCACTCTCTCTAGCATTGACTTACCTGAGATCTCAAAGCTGCACTTGTTGGCACCGAACCTCTTGGAGTTACCTCCCGCCAGTATTATGGCATCAAACCAGTCTATATACCTGTATTCTTTCGCCGCTTCTATAGAGCTCCCCCCTTCTTAGTACAGCATAGCCGTCCGCTTCTCCCAGTACGCTATACAGACCTGCTCCCCATCTGAGCGGTGTAGCAACACCGTCCTCTATGGAAAAAAGGTAGAGAGAGTCCATCTTGTGCTCAACCTTTATGTCCTTAGCTAGACTCACCGTTTCAGTTCTGTATAGCTTCGAGTTCATCATCCTAGAAAGAATCCTTCTCCCATGTTCAGCTAAGGTAACGGCCGCGGCAACTGCTTGACCTGGCAAAACTAAAATCGGCGTTCCATTAACCAGCCCTACTGCCCCTCTTTTGATAATATTCACTGTGACTCCTTCAAAGAGGAGAGTTCCAACTTTAGACAGTGCGGCTTTTACATAATCTTTCTCTCCTATGGACGAACCGCCCACAGTAATTACAAGGTCGAAGGACTTAGAGGAATCCATTAGAACATTAGAGATGGATTCTATGGAATCCCTCACTACACCTAAGTAACTCACCTCTCCCAATTGAGATAGTAATTCGACTACAACCCTTCCTATGGCATCCCTACTCTTTCCCTCAACTGCTTCCTTAGAGTTGAAGGGGAGTAACTCATCGCCAATGGACACCACTGCTATACGAGGCATATATACGTCCACATAATCTATGTTAAGGGCCGTAAGCACTCCTAAATGAGTCGGTCTTATCTGCACTCCTATATCTAACACCGTATCCGCTTTTCTAACATCGTCGCCAGCTGTCCGAACGTCCTTTCCTGTATATACAATCTCAGACACTTGAAGTATGTCCCCCTCCAACTTGGCACCCTCAGCTCTAACTACCGCGTCTGCTCCTGCAGGGAGAGGGGCACCTGTTGCCACATAGGCCACCTCCCCACTTTGTATTGCTTGAATGTTACCTCCCGAAGGGAATATCTTGCCCTTCAGTTTCAGTCTCAATTTACCAACGTCCTCACTTCTTACTGCATAACCATCCATGGCTGACATGTTATGAGGCGGAAGGTCAATCTCCGCAACCACTTTAGAGGCACATATCTTGCCCAATGCCGCCTGTAGGGGAAGTTTTACATGTGGTGGTCGTTTAACCTCCATCCCTTGTATAATGTTACGAGCTTCCTGGAGGGGTATCAACATTACTATTCCCTTTACGTAGTATGGAATATATGGTTTGCATATTCCAGTTAGTGGGACCATCTGGAGTTGGAAAGACTCACGTGATCGAGGAAGCCACAAGAAGGCTGAAGGAGTCTGGGAAGACTGTGACGATATTGAAACACTCTCATCACGAACTGGATGTGAAAGGTAAGGATACTTGGCGTTTCAGACAGAACGGGGCCGACCTGATAGCGTTTGCCAGTCCGAAGTCCACGGTGATTTTCACAACAATGGATCCTAAACTCTTAATATCGATCGTTCCCACTGACGTTGTTTTCGTTGAAGGTTGGTCTGAAATTCAGTTAGGGTATAGGATAGAGGTTAAGGGTGAGGATATGTGGAATGAAGTGATTAGTAGGATAGTGAATGAGGGTAGCCAATGTTCGCGTGTGAGAAGGGTTAGGGTCAATGGTAAACTCACCAATTCGAAAGGACTGTTAGGTTTAGTTGCTGGTATAATGGAATCATTAGGGATAACATCCATTTCATTAGACTAGTAAATATTGATGAATGTTTAGATAATGTCGCTATGTATTAGATAAATTCTGATATCAGTCTTCCATCCCACAAAACTAGAGCAGTTGAGTACTCAAAGATAATGCCATTCTACAAATACGGCGATATAATTTTACATGTAAGGAAAGGAGGTATTACCTCTATAAATTGGAAATGATGAGACAAGGTAACTTTGCATCGTTTTTAGTGGAGTAGTAAAAACTTACGAGAAATTGAGAGTCGGAGGCATAGTGTCGTCACTTGTCAGGATAAATCATCTCCCCCTTCAGAATATTATGCGACTGACATGAATTAATGAGGAT
>JAFMDM010000121.1 GCA_017857195.1 Methanobacteriota archaeon | reverse complement strand
TGTAACACCTGAGACCTCGGGGAACCCTCGCCCTTTAGGGCGGGGAGGAGGTCAGAGTGTAGTCGTTAACCTAACAAATCATAGGATTATGGCGTTCTCCTTGGGAGTGTGTTACTCATCCTTTGTTACCCATTCTCGTTGTGTGGAAGAAAATTTTGTAGCTTAGTACCCACTATGTGGATTCATCCTAAGCGTCATGAAAGACTTCCCAACGAGTTCCTTCACATGGATGTTCTCCACGAGCGGGAGGTCGTAGTTGGCGACGAAGAGCTTTCCTATTCATACACAGATCCTCACTTTCTTCAGGTGCCCGTAAGCGTTAGCTAGCTTATCTTGGCCTCGAACCAGTTCTTGGACAGGAACTTCTTCCTAGAGAGTGTCATACTTGTTTTTCTAAAGTCCTCTGTTATTTCTAAAGGCGTAGGTGAGAATCAAGCACTCTCCCACCCTCTTGGAGGTCATGGGCCTCCAGTTTATTCCTCTCCTGTCCTTGGCGAGCTGTAGCACCGTGTATACACCCACGCCGAGGTTGAGCGGAAACTCCACCTCCACCTTCTCTCCCATTATCCATTTCGAGGAAGTTATGGTCTTAATTCCATGATATTCATACCCGTCTGGTAATACGCCGGCCAACGGCCTCCCGAAGTCGTAGTAAGGCCTAGAGATGTAGGAGGGATTGGGCTCATCCCAGTATATGAGGATGCCCTCCGGCATCATCTCCTTCACCGTCCCCTTCATCCTGAACCTACCGTTGTGCCATGAGGGCTTCATCTCCCATCTCGTCCATACGGCCATCATCATGACGTCGAGGAAGAGCCTCCTCGAGTCCCAAGCCACCGACACGTCCGCATAATTGAAGCATGGATCCAGGAGGGAGTCCCTGTGACCCCAATTGCTCTCCTGGTCGTTGTACACCATGTCGTAAATCATCCTCTTGGCCCCGTTCAGCGCCGAAACCCCATCCTTGAAGTACAGTCCCTCCGACTGGGCGTACCCTATTGACTCCTCCGCACCGTAGAAGTTTCCGGTTAATGTGAAGTAGTAAATGGGATGTATACCCTCCCTGTCGTAGTGGCTGAACAGGTTCTCCCTGAACATGTAGTTCACCCTATAGTTCGCGGCCCCTGAATTGGCGTACATCACCGGTGGGACGCCGTTATCCCTTCTTAGCTTGTTGATGTAGTCCAGGAGTTTTCTGACCAGGGACATGGTCAAATGTTAGGTGGGGGATTAAATATGTTTCAGGCCAACAATTAGGCCTTGGATTTCCACCGTGGGTTGTAACCGCGTAGTTTTCTCCTGGGCGTTGGTCCACCAGGCTTCGGGTTTCTCACTCTTTATGATCAATGTTATTCTCGCTGTTGTTCTACAATCCGCCCTTAGGTCTGCGGCCCCCGTCCTTCATAAACGGTTAATACACATAACCTTAGTGTTTATTCTCCTTCATTTCTGGACCAACAACTTTACGGACCAACTGGAGGATCCGGTTGTGAGATGGGAATAGAAGCTACACAATCCTGAAGACTATCTCATACACCGCACTCCAGATGAGCACTAGGGGAATACCCTCGAGTGGCATACGTCGACCTGGGATTGAAAAATCCTAGGGCCTGTAGCTATCGTCCCTTGCCTATGACGGAAAGGCAGGGATCGATTTTCCACGCTCCATCCCTAACCCAACTTTTAGAATGTGGTATCCTTAACAGTTGGACAAAGGTCCTCTCACCTTTTCATTTCACATTCCACTAAAACTGAATTTACAGTAGTTCCGAAAAAGAAAAGGCTTCTACCTGTTCTTCAAGACGAGGTGAAACTCACTTCCACCGGCTTTACAGCAGGTGTGTAAAGGATCAGCTCATACACCCCTGGAGAGAGCTTGAAGGGAAGGTTGAGGACGAACTGTCCCTGGCTTCCCAGCGGTATCTCGAACCCCGAGTACCAGTTCACGGCGTCCCCCTTGTTCTCGTTCCACGGTGACTGATACACCGTTACCGTGTAGTTGGCAAGCTGCGAGGAGTTTAGGAAGACGTGCCAGGTTGAGTTGACTATCTCCACCATGGTTACTGACGCGGGATAAGCGTCGGGTCCGTCCACGTCGGTCAAGTTCAACCTTAGAGCCGTGCCGTTGGCGGTGGGAATAGCACTCACGTAGGTCACCTCAACCTTAGGGAGCTTGGAGTAGTTCACCAAGGGACCCACAACATTTCCGTACGCCCACTGGCCGGTGCCCAATATCCACCCCACAGCTATTATTGCGAACACTATACCCACTATGACTACCTTCTCCATGTGTATCACCATAGCTTTATCCACTTCAACAAAGGTAATCTCCTGGATAACGCCCTATCGCCGAACCTTCTGTACAGGAGGGAGTCAAATCCCCACGTTCTACCTGACGCGGTCAGCATCAAGACCAAGCTTCCCGCAACTAATAAAGCACCTATTTGCCATTCATCCTCACAGGTTGAACCGAGCCAGTATGCGGGGGCGAAGCCTGCCGACATTAAAAGCGCGCCGAAAGCAGCTAACCTAGTCAGCACCCCAAGTATCAGGAAGAGCCCAACCACGATCTCTAGATATGAGAAAGCCGTGAGGAAAGTCACGTCCAACACCCTATTCTCCAAAGTCATGAGGAGGAACGGTTTGAATGGACCGGCGTGAGGTAAGAAGTTCACTAACTTTCCACCCACAAAGGACGCCGACAGGGGGTTCAGTTTCTCTGGTTTGAGTACCGCCTTCCTTAGTCCACCGTCAAGGAACATCCATCCCGCTGCGAACCTCAGCGGCCATAGGTATTCCATACGGGTGGAATTTCCCTCATTCATCTTCACTTTACTCATTTTCTCGCCATGTGTTAATACGCTAAAGTCATATATATGTTTGTTTTCAAAAAACTTGTAGGAACTTTCTATACCTTTAAGGAAAAGAATTGTCCAGAAACCCTCTCTTACATCGAGAACTGAGGGTGTATTACACGAAGATGAGGGCAATTCTCTACATAGTTTATTTAGAATTGGAAAGGGAAAGTTTTTTTAACTCATGTGAACATAAAGCTGTTTATGTATGTAGAGTTAAATCTGATTCAGGCGTTGCTTGCAGTTGTGTCTGGCGTGGTGGTGGGATTTAGTTTGGGGCTCATAGGTGGAGGTGGGTCCATACTGGCCATACCTCTGTTGCTCTACTTCGTGGGGCTCACCTACGAGGCTCCACCTCACAGCGCGGCTGAGTCCTACATAGATCACGTGGTAATAGGTACAACCGCCTTATCTGTGGGCCTGAATGCCTACTTGAACTCCTACATGCACTTCAGGAAAGGTAACGTGAGCCTAAGGAACGGCGTGGCGTTCTCCCTACCTGGGGTTGCGGGGGCCGTGAGTGGGGCTTACGTGGGTCATCTGGTGGGGGGAGGTCTTCTCTTGTTCCTGTTCAGCTTCGTGATGATAGGGATAGCCCTTGTCATGCTGAGGAGTAAGTCCGCTGGGGTGAAGGAGGCCAATACGACTGCAGGACTCAAGGTTATGGGGTCAAGGCTCGTCAAGGTTATCCCGGTGGGATTCGCCGTGGGCGTGCTTTCAGGAGTGTTCGGGATTGGAGGAGGCTTCCTCGTGGTTCCGGCCCTGATGTATAGCGCAGGCCTGACCATGATAAGGGCCATCGGCACCTCGTTGATGGCAGTCGGAACGTTCGGGGTTACGAGCGCTGCAACCTACGCGCTCTTCGGTGAGCTCAGTCTGGAAGTCGCCGTCCTGTTTTTGTTGGGAGGCTTAGCTGGAGGTTACGCAGGAACCAGGCTGGCCAGTGGGCTTCCCAACGTGACTCTGAAGAAACTCTTCGCTCTTGTCATTATTGCGGTGGCGTTCTACATCATGTACCAGAACTTCTACGCGGTCTCCACGCTACTGTAAGGCGGCTTCGTATATGGTGTTTTTCCTGGCTTAGTTGACTAATGGATCAAGTGGGACATGCTCCATCTAAGTATGCGAAGTTGTATGAAAAGATCTCCAAAATAAAAATGTTAGGTGGTCTTCACAGCGTAGTTGGCGTAGTGGTAGAGCGAGAGTGCCTCCCCTAACATGAGGAGGAGCGCCCCTAGGTCCACACCGAACAGGCTGGACTGAGGCCCGGTCGAGGGGACGGTCCACATGTTGAACGCCAACACCACGGCAACAATGAAAAGCACAGCCATCACCGTCTCAGCCAGGGTTATTCTCGCCTTATGATTAACGGTTCCAGAGGGGTGACGCCAAAAGCTCCTGGCGAAGGCAATGAAGGCCAGAAATAGAACGGTGGCCGCTGCCCCACCGGGTACGGTGGGATCGTTGATGGCAAGTCCGACCGTCCCCACTGCTAGCATACCCAACACCACTAATCCGAACGTAGTTGAGGGAGAAGGCCCTGTCTGCTTGGGGAGGGCAGGTGATACGTTAACTTTCCTCTTACTCCACGTTCTTCCCATGACGAATACACCAATTGCAGCCACCACAGCAGGAGGTAGTAGAACCTTGACCTGTGCAGGGAATGGCTCGGGAACTCCTGGGGCCACGTAGCCCCACACGCTCACTTCCACCAGGTAAGTTATCAACATCACCCCAACCCACGTCCAGAATTTCCTCCCGAATGGGTGTAGTTGCTTATTCCTATCCAGGAAGGGTAGAAGTAGCAGGTAAACCATAGGAATAATGACTGCCACCAACAACGCTCCGAAGGGAGGATAGGGCTGTCCGTTCGGCATGAGGAAGTCCGCTATTTTGTAGAAGAAGAGGAAGAACCACGGTGGATAGGCCGGCACTGAGGCCGCCTGAGGGCTGGAAGGTGACGGTGCGGGGTGTGGATTAAGGAGGAGAGGGAGGCCGTTCACGTTAGCCAGTAGGTTGGGGACCACAAGTATTAGGCCCCAGGTCATTAACATTAACGAAAGCATGTATATGAAGTTCCTCGGCCACCAGGCGTTGAATCTGCTCTGCTCCTCCTTGGAGTGCACTGCTGGAACTTCCGACTTCACCTTCCTGCTCGGCATTATGCCGTATCTCTCTGCAGTGAAGAAGTGAAACAGGAAGAACAACCCCAGCAGGGCCACCAGGATTATGTGCCAAGCCAGTAGCCTACTGAAGGCGTCTTGCGTGGTGCCGTTGCCGAAGAAGATCGCGTTCAGTACCGCTCCTCCTGGGAAGCTGGCCAGTATCCCCTCCCCTACA
>JAFMDM010000120.1 GCA_017857195.1 Methanobacteriota archaeon | reverse complement strand
TGTTCTCCTCCTCTATCCTCTCTATGCGTTCGTTGATCCTCTTGATCTCCTCCTTGGTGCTCTGTATCTCCTGCCAGATCCTCTTGTTCTCCTCCTCTATCCTCTCTATCCTCCCTACACTTTCACTGATCATCTTGAGGATCTGGTCGGACTTTTTCAGTAGTTCATCGTTCCTTAGTTTATCGTAGACCTTTTCTACTATCTTGCCTATGAACTCTTCATCTGCTAGTAGCTTCCTTGCTGCTTCCTCAGACATATGTAAATGTAAGCGTCTGAGGTAAAAACTTATACTGAGCCAAGGAGAGTATATCGATGGCGTCAACATTAAGCTATAGATCGTAGGGTTAAGGCAGTTTTCCTTGAGAGTGTAGTGTTATTCCTTCTTTATGAGTCATTCTTGACGTTAGAAGAGAATTTCGTAGGTTAGTGCCGACACCATGGACACGTTCAACGTTGCATTGGCGTAAGTTTTAGTTGCTCCTGCTGTGATCTTGAATGTGTAACCAAGCAATTTCGTCTATCTTTCTGCCCTACAATTGCACATGTAACCTAACCCGTCTTGGTGGTCAGGCTTTTAATCATAGGGCCCAACAGCTGACGCATGGATATTTTAGTAGCTAAGCGGAGACTGAGGAGACTGACTATCGTCACACTTATTCTTCTAACCTTTGAAGGGTGGGCGGGCGATGCGGTAAACCTCTTCGCCATCTATCCAGCAAATCATCTGTCTTCCATAACGCCTTACTCCTACTTCCAGTATATCGAGAATGTAAGAGGGATCGGGCCAATACTTCTCGCCCATGAGATAGTGGCCCTCTTCGCGCTGGGATTCGCCTTGTCTACAATGCTCTTTGCGTTAAGCATGAAGCACTGGTCGCTACTCCTTCAAAAAGGAAATACTCCCAATTCATCCAGGATATGGATAGGACATACGTAATACATGTGGAGGGAAGTGATGTCCACCTCGATTTATATCTAGCCAAAGAGTTCTCGAAGGTTAAGGAAGTTAAATATTTAAATTGACTTTTCATCTATAAATGGATTCCAAAAGGTTTCGGACTGAACTTTACGTATCTATTTGTCCATGAGGACAATGGCTTCTTAATTGAAGTCATGTCTTTCCATTTCTAAGACGTTGTTTAAGCCGGATCGATCTAGGGTAGGAACGCAGTTCATGACCCCTCGTCAATATAACTTAACCTGTAAATCTCAACAATTTTAATCCTCCCCTCAATACATCCTTTGTGATAAAGGAAGTTAATTCCTACGTGTTAATGTATGAGGGAATAAATGACGAGAGAGACGCCTTAGCCGTCAAGGCCTTCGCGGAACACCCCATGGAGGTTGTTGTCGTTACTGTGGAGACGTCAGATGGTTATGTGGGAGTTGGAGAATCCCTAGCTTATGGTTGCGCGGACTCCGTTAAGTCCCTCCTTGACACCACAATTCGTTCACTGGTGAGGGAAGAAGACGAGGAGCACATAGAGGGAATATGGAACAAGGTCTACAGGGCCACTCTGAGGTATGGTAGGAGAGGGATAGCCGTGGCCGCACTTAGCGGTTTGGACACAGCACTTTGGGACATCATGGGAAAGAAGGCGAGGAAGCCTCTCTACAAACTTCTAGGAGCCAGTCAGGACAGGGTTAAGTGTTATGTAACGGGAGGGTACTACTCACCTCATAAGGACCTGGAGAGGTTGAGAGAGGAGGTATCCCACTACGTGAAGGCCGGATTTAAGGGGGTGAAGGTCAAGATTGGAGGCTCTACACTGGAGAACGACATGACCAGGCTCAAGGTGGTGAGGGAGGCGGTTGGAGATGACGTTAACATTGCGGTGGACGCCAACAACGTCTTCAGCTACGACGAAGCGTTGAAGGTGGGGAGGAGGTTGGAGGAGTTCGGCGCATGGTTCTTCGAGGAGCCCATCCAGACGGATCTAGTGGATAGGAGCGCGTCACTGGCGTCCCAGTTGGAGGTGCCAATAGCTGGGTATGAGACGGCGTTCACAAGGTGGGAGTTCTATGAACTCATGCGTAGAGGTGCAGTGGACATAGTTCAACCGGACGTCATGTGGTCGGGCGGTGTATCTGAGGTCATGAAGATAGGTGCCCTGGCTAAGACCTTAGGTTACCCCATTATACTGCATTATTCAGCCTCGGCCATCTCCTTGATCGCCAACGCCCACGTCGCCGCGGCCTTGGGAAATCAGTGGCAGGAGACCCACCTCAGGAGGAACATGTTAAGGGATGAGTTATTCAAGGAGAGAATAGAGTATGAGGACGGTCACCTTCTGTTACCGGACAGGCCGGGCCTGGGTTTCACCCTGAGGGAGGACTTCGTGGAAACCTTCGGTAGAAAGAACACTCACTGATAATACATTCCCTCCGCCACTTCGTATCCGCCTATTGTTATTGGAACCTCCAGGGGCCTGGAGGGTCTGGCAACCTTCAGCGATACGTTCTCTCCGGGTCCCTTCTCCTCAAGGATCACTTGAAGTTCCATGGGATCTTTCACCGCCTTCCCATCCACCTCCTCGATAACGTCACCGGGCCTGAGGCCTACTCTGGCCGCGGGACTTCCTTGGTACACTTTTGCCACCAACAATCCTTCGTCTCTGGGTAGGTTGTAGTAGGCGGCCATGGACTTATTCACCTTCAATATTACCACGCCGAGGAACGGCCTCATGTACCTACCGAACTTCCTCACGTTGTTCACGAACCCCCTGACCAGTTGGGAGGGGATGGCGAACCCTATGCCTTGGGCGTATGGTATCATGGCCGTCACTACCCCTAACGCCTCTCCCCTTACGTTCACCAGGGGCCCACCGCTGTTTCCAGGATTTATGGCAGCGTCGGTCTGTATCACGTAAAGCGGGTTTCCGCCAGGAGTCATTATGGTTCTACCTACGCCGCTTATGACCCCAAGGGTGGTGCTGTCCAATCCAAGTGGACTCCCCACGGCCAAGGCGAGCTCCCCTATCTTCACGTTCTCGGAGAGCCTTAGTGGTGGAAGGTCAACTTTAGCCCTCACCAGCGCAAGATCGTTAAATGGGTTGAACGCAACCACCTCGCCCTCCGAGTCCCTCTGATCCCTACTCATAAGTCTGATGGCATTGCTGTTCCTAACCACGTGGTAGGAGGTGAGGAACAGTCCCTTTTCGATCGCAAATCCCGAGCCCAACCCCTCCCTGGCCTGAGGGAGCAGGAACTCATCCATCGAGATCTGTCTTGAGAATATGGTGACCACTGACTTGGACACCTGCTCTACCAACTTCACTATCTCCTCGTTGAGTTCTGGGAGGTTCATGATTGTTTAAGTGAGAGGCGGTTAAAATTTCCTTGTGTCTCGATAGTGTTGACATTGCATATGAATTATGAGATTATGACGTTCCCTTGAGTGAAGCGTTATTCACTCCTTCGAAACCATTCTCGTTTGATAGAAGAAAATTTAGCGGCTCAGTGTCGACACAGGTGTCTCCAACCTCGTCGATCGACGGATTAGAGCCTGGTATCTAAAAATCACAGTCAAGTTATCTACCTGCATCATTATCTATCCCTGTAGACCATCCCATTTTTAATGGAATGAGGTCATATCCCATATGTACCCAGAGTTCTGTTTGGAGAGGTGGCAATCCCTCAGGGACTGGAGGGCTAAGTACGTAATATCTGAAAGCGGCGTAGAGCCATTGGAGTTGTCAGACTTCCATGTTAACGTGAAGTTCGAATACGGCCATACCAAGGGCTCTCCGAAATTAAGGGAATTAATAGCCTCTCGTCTAGGGCGGGGAAGTGAAGAAGTAATAATAACCAATGGAGGGGCTGAGGCTAACTACCTGGCCTCCCTTGCCCTCATTAAACCGGGGGACGAGGTGATTGTGGATATGCCAAACTACATGCAGATCCCTGGAATCCTGAGGGGAATTGGTGCCAACGTCGTTTATATTTGGAGAAAGGAAGGTATGATTGACCTCGATGAGCTTAACCAGTTGGTGAATAGAAAAACTAAGGCCCTCGTAATCACGAACCCCAATAACCCCACAGGAATGGCAATGAGTGAGAGGGAAATGAAGGCGATTTCAGATATTGCTTCAGATAGAGGGGTAACCTTGATTGTCGACGAAGTTTACAGAGGGTCAGAGTTCGATGGGGAGAAGCCGTCCTTCCTCTCCTTCATTGATGGCGTGAGCACAAACAGTATGTCCAAGGTCTACGGTCTGCCTGGAATAAGGATAGGGTGGACGGTGGCCAAGAAGGAATTGGTAGATAGGATGTGGGCAATAAGGGATTACGTGAACATATCGCCCTCAGTTATAGGTCAGGAGATCGCTTATGAAGCCCTCCTTAAGGCTGACGAACTGAAGGAGAGATCCAGGGAGATAGTTAGCAGGAACCTAAAGATAGTGGAGGAGGTCATGAGGAGAGAGGAGGTTGATCATCTGGTGGAGTGGCACAGACCAAACGCTACCGCTCTGGCCTTCTTGAAATTAAAGGGGGTGAAGGATACGTTCTCCTTCGCCCAGTCACTGTTCCAAAATGAGGGCGTTCTACTTAATCCAGGCGAATGTTTCGAAATGCCGGGATATGTGAGAATAGGGATAGGCCAAGGGGATAAGGAGACGTTAAGGACAGCTCTGACCTTAACATTCAGGCATATGAAGTCTTGGAGTTTGAAAACATGAGACAAAATCATTTTTAAGGGAACGACCCAGCTAGGTGGCCGCCTGTGTTGACCAACAATTCCTTGAACTTAAGGGCGTCACGTAACGCAGTCAAATTGTTGAACATTACGTAGTTTTCCTCGCCAAGCATGCCCCGTAACTTAATGAAGTCCTCTGAGGTGAACTCATATCTATACATCACAAGTCCATGTAATCTGTAATACTTCAATGTGGACAGGGACCTATTCCTAAATGGATCCACTGCATGAATGAATCCTGTCCTCTGTAGAACATAGGTTACTTCCTCTTCACTCCATCCACGGGGTTCCCAACAATAGGTGAAGTTTCTAGATAAAATTGACCAGAATTGAGCCACCCTGTCCTTACCCCTTTGGAACGTGAAGGAGTTGGGTGTTTGAAAGACGATCAACCTGGCCCCCAGCTTCCTGGCCTCCTCCAAGGTCGCCTCCAGTGCCTTTACCGTATCCTCGTTCACCTTGAACTCCCCGAAGTTGTCGGGGTTTCCCTTAAACCTCCTCATTCTCCTGTAGGT
>JAFMDM010000119.1 GCA_017857195.1 Methanobacteriota archaeon | reverse complement strand
CTGGCAGTCCTCGCCAATCTCCTGGGATTTGGAAGGTCCATTCCCTACTTGGCCATTCCCAACAGTTCATTTATTCTCAATATGGTGGTCTAAATGAAACGCACTCGCCTATTGGGAAGGGTAATGGTGGTATTTTTCGTCCTCCTCACTGTCCTCTCTGGGGTAGTCCACAGCACTCCCTTAACGCCCATAAGACACGTCATAATAGTGGTGGAGGAGAATCATTCCTTCGATAATGTGTTTGGCGTTTATCCCTTCGGTTTTCCACAGATCGTAAACAACATCACACTTTCGGTGATGAGACCCTTGAACTATCTCACCTACGGTGTACTTCCCAACGGGGACGTGAATCTTTCAGTTCCCATGGTGCCCTTTCTCCCATGGCTAGGTCACATAAACCCTTACCCCATTGGAGCTGTTTCATCGGACCCCAAAGAGGGAAGGACTGAATATTATGGCGATTACTGGTTTGGAACCGAGGAAGGATTTCCCATGTACTCAGGGACACAGTCCATGGGGTATCTATCCTATCAAGTCGCCTCGCCCCTTTGGGACTATGCTGAGGAATACGTGTTGGCTGATAACTTCTACGCACCAGTAATGGGGTTAACCGAACCTAACAGGGTGGCGGATTTAATCGGCACCTTCCCCACCTTCACTTCTGACGAGGCAACTGGCGTACTTGCATTTAGCTCAACCATAATGTATCAGCTCTCTCAACGTAACATAAGTTGGGGATACTACGTCTACGAGTACACCAATAATACACCCTGGCCATTAACTGCATTTACGGGAGCTGACGCCTATTCGGGCCATTATCATAACCTGTCGACCTTAGTCTATCAGTTGAGGAATGGCGGACTTCCCTCTGTGAGTTGGGCAATGTTTCTGGGAGGGGGGAGCGATAGCTACGATCTTCATCCACCAAATAATTTCACGGCGGGAGAGGTGGCACTGGTATCCTTGATTAATTCTGTCATGGAGAGCAAATATTGGAACTCCACAGTCATATTCGTAACCTTTGATGAGGGTGGTGGATATTACGATCAGGTAACTCCTCCAGCCCTTAGTCAGTACGGTCTGGGCCAAAGGATACCTCTTCTTATCATATCGCCATATTCAAGGGAAGCTTGGGTTAACAACTTCACCATGAGCGGCTTCACCATTCTGGCTTTCATAGACTATAATTGGAGATTGCCCTACCTTACCAATTATGTTTCTCAGAGCGACGTGGCAGGAATGCTCTCCTCCTTTAACTTCCAATCTCCCAGGAGCCCCATCATCCTAAGTCCGACAAATTGGACCTACCCTGTTAAGCTTCAATATCCAGTACACTATGGTTATGTGGCGACCGTAAGTCCCAATATTGGTTACGTGAGGTACGCCGCCCCTCCTTTACTATTGGTAATAATACCGGACGTCCTTGCCCTTTTGCTTATACTTGTTCCTAGGAGATGGGCTTGGTCCCCTTCAATCTTACTTTCCATATTGGCGCTATTACTTTGCAGCGTCTATTATGTAGAATTTTCCCTTTATTCATTTGAACTTCAACTTCCTCTCATCACCACCTTCTTAATCCTAGGGGGATCCCTTTACAGGAACAGGATTTACATCAAGTCCTTAATCAGGAGAGAGTTCGGTGCTGAGTAAATATTGCTGTTAAGATGAAAGTACTACTTTTTTAAGAGTAAAATAGAGTATGTCCATAGTGTCGTCACTTATTATATAAATTCCGGTATTAGCTTTCTCTTCCACAGGACCAACACCAGCGAGTACTTTACCGTTTCCAACGTGTTCACTTGGTTGCCCTCTTGAACCAACTTGTCCCTCAAAGAGAAGTGGAACTCTTTTGGGTTGACAGGTGAGCGGTGTGGTTCCTCAAGGAAAGGTAAATGCAGTCGTCACTCACCTCAGGTAATTGCTTCACTTTCCCTGAACGCTGGTCCCTACCCACTGAGAACAGCACGTAAAGTCCCTAAGTGGTGTAGGTTAAGCACGGGAACTTTGTAAACTTCACGTTCCTGCGTAAGTACCACATCTCGTCCATGACCTTGGTGACCTTCCCATTCGCCACCTTGGCGTTGCCCCTTAGACCAACTTGCTGAACAATTGCCGCGACGCTTGATCCCGATGAACACCATACTCAGCGGTACCTCCAGAACTCTGGAGATCTCATGCTCATTCCATTGGAGTACATTCTGAGGGCCTGCTCAACCCTCCACCTGGGGTGGTGATGGTAAGTCGGCCAGGAAGTGTTTTCCACAGTCCTTAAGGTACCTCGGCTTCCCCAGTTACTGCACTTGACCACGTAATGGCCGCAAGGGGGGACAGGGGATGTCCTTCCTTATGATCGCTCTCCTACCCATCGGTAATACTCAAATTACAAAAAGAAATATGCTAATGCCGACAATATGGGACACCATAGTGTCGACATTAGGCTACAAATCATATGGTTAGGGCGTTCTCCTTGAGGTAACGTTATTTGCTTTGTAACCTATTCCTGATTAAGTAAAAGAAAATTCCGTAGCTCAGTGCCGACACTACGAAAATAGTCATCTAAATGGATCTTTTAATAAGTTGCTTTCGGTAAGGATTACCCTGCTCTCTAGTGCGTAGAATCCTACCTAAAATTCGCGGAAGTTAACTTTATTGGTTCAGTTAAGCACTTTATATTTTATGGAGGATTCTACGGAAGACATTTTTACTACCGACGCCAGAGCGGATCCTAGCTTGTATGGTGGAGAGAATGATATAAATAAGCTAGTGGACCTTGTCAAGACTGAAGACTTCCATATAGCTCTAATAGGAGGGATAGGAAGAATGGGAACGATTAGCCTTTTACTCTTACTGCTTAAGATCCTCACAAATAGTAGACTTAAGGAGAAGTATAATGTTCAGTGGGAATATTTTCCTCTCTACATTGGTCTCGATGCCGTAAATTCGTTAGAGGTATTTCATGAACAGGTTGGAAATGGTCAAGTACTCGTTGGCGCTAGTCCCGTGGGAGAGAAAGCTAATACCGGAATTTGTAGCTTAATTCTAACATTATGCGCGATTTTACCTAAGTTCATTGCTCCGAGAAACTCCATTTCAAGCTAAGGCAATTAAGCTCACAGTTAAGCCAATAAGTCCCAGGGCAAAATCTAATAGATAAATTCTCTTGGTCTTGGCCACCCTCAAAAGTAATCCTATGACGAGTAATCCCGTAACCAGGGAACTTATAATTGCTATCAGTATTCCCACTTCGCCAAGTTGAGTCGCTACCGTGGTTATGTTGCTCTTGCTGAACAACAATGTTGTCCCCACAGCACCCAACGCAGCTGGAATGTAAGAGAGATAGGAGTATTTGAATGCGTCCTCCCCCTTCAAACCTAGCAAGAGCATTGTGGACACAGTCATTCCGGACCTACTAACTCCTGGGAGGGCGGCTAAGCCTTGTGCCAGTCCAACCACTATCGCCTCCCTCAATTTCATCTCCTTGAACTCCCTCGGCCTTCTCCTGGAGTGCCTTATGTAAAAACCGTTACCTATGAGTATAACACCAAGAATTGCCATTGGTAATCCAGGATTATAGGCTCCCTCGAGAATCCTGTCAGAAATCAGGTATAGGGGAACACCCACCACACCTGTCACCACCGTCACCACTATGAGGAAAGTCAGGGTGAACCTATCCCTAATCGCCTTCACTATATCATTCCTGAAATATGTGACCGCTGAACCTATGGAGCCGACCTCCATAAAGAGACCGAAACTGTAAGCAACGGTGAGGCTGATATCCAGGAGGTAGTGCGACACTAAGAGCTCTTGGGTCTTACTACTTATGGGTAACCACTCCGATATTCCCTGCACGATCCCCAGGATCACGGGAATTATATCCAATTTACCACCCAAGAGCCAATGCTAACTCAAGTCCCGCCGCGGTGATCATCAAATCGTTGAAGGGTAATGTTCCCACTAGGACCAGAGGTGCTAACCAAGGTAATTTCCTCCCTAGGACACTTATGAGGATGGGCACCAAAAACACTGATGCCAGGAACGGCCTATCCCAATTTAGCAGTGCGAGACCTAGAGAGGTCAGGATTACGAATAACCTCATGTGCTCGGCTCGAAATTTCGAATAAAAAGTATATCCAATATATATTATTTAGTCTAATATAGCTCTATTTAGCATATGGCTCCTATATATGAAATGGAAGGCTGTTGAAGAGATGCTAGGAGTGATGGTGAGGAGATCCTCTTTGATTTCCAGGAGATGCTTACAACGACGAAATCTGTTAGCTTAGAAGGTGAAAGCCCTAGGGATGAAGACCTAGACAAGCGCAGCTTAAGGGCTTTGAGCGTCCCATTTTCTACTTCTCACCAAGATGAATCTTCCCAGAGAGATCACAGCTATTAATCCTCCATATGCGGCCAGGTCCGCCACACTGAATGTTCTTCCGAATATTTCTATTATTATTTCCCTCAAGATGAATGAAAGTGTAGCATCCATCACGTAAACTACGCTTCTGCCCTTTCCTCGCGCGAAGTCTATCATGCTCATCAGTATCTCCAATAGCACCACCGCCAGGAGCGCGTTGTCCACAGTGACCTCCACCACTGAGGCAGGGCCTAAGGGTAATGCCTTCCACACCTGATAGGCCGTATCTCCCAGGACGAACAGAAGCCCCACCATCAGAAGGGCTTGTATCACATACGAAATGTACCTTACCAAGTCCTCCTCAGTGAATTTTGGTTTCACTTAAGTGAGTACAATTTTTCATATAAAAATCAACTTCTATACAAAGCTCTCTTGGCTAAAACGTCCTCTATGTAAGGGAGGCCTGAGAACGCCACCCCGTTGAACCTCTCCTTAAACTTCTCCTGTTTCCCCAACCTAGCGAACACATGCATTAGTTGAAGTGCCAAGCCTGAGGCCAAAAGTAGAAGTCCCGTTGCCCTGTCACTCTTCAATAATATGGTGTAAGACCAAGTACGTTCCCTCATTTCCTTGGAGATCCTGACGAACTCTGAGGGGTCTGGCAAATTTTTCTTATTAACCAAATAGTATCCAAGGTCGTCCAAATATTTTATCATTGATTCATACACTTCCTTCCACTCTTGATCCTCAAATCTCAGCAGCGAAATTACCGAGGCCAGTTGCCTTTCTAATGAAAAATAGAGTTCCACATCCGATTCATATCCCTCTCTCGTCCCTGTAATGAGGCAATCGAAGGTGGGAAAAGCTTCTGAAGTCACGACGTGTTAAATGTGCTCTCCAATTTAAGCAAAGCTAGAGTGGGCTGAAACTAAC
>JAFMDM010000118.1 GCA_017857195.1 Methanobacteriota archaeon | reverse complement strand
GGAAATCCTCACCGCGAGGTGGGGATGCCCCGTCCGTGAGGGCGGGGTAGTTCACCGGAGGTTTACGAGCAGAAGACCTCGTGGGGATAGACATCCCCAATTTAATATAACTTCTCTCAACGGCATATCCTATTCACGAGCGCTGTTGAGTGAACTTCACTGTGGTTAAAGCGAAGGTTGATATGCCTCCACCTCCTCGATCAGCTCCGATGTCCTTTTCCATCGTGGTTGGGAGCCCTGAGAGTCTGTGGAGTCCCATCCTCTCTCCTTAGGCAACAAAGTAAGAAGCTCCGTCAGGGTGGGAGTAGTTCACATTCGTCCACCCCTCCCTCTCAAGACAAAGTTAAATCTGTAATCCACCTATGATAGTTATTATGTTGCTGAGCTACTGCAGGGGACTATTGTGTTCTGAAGTTATGGCGCCAGGACTTAGATGGGACGAGAAGTTAAGGAAGTATATAGGACTGGCATACAAGTACGCTCAAGTTAGGGAATATTTCAGTGGCTCCAGGATTTCAATTGAAGATAAGGTCCTCGATCCACTTCCCTTCCCTCAGATTCATGACTCTGTTGAACTTAGGGATTATCAGGCAAAAGCCCTGGAGCTTTGGATGAAGGAGAGGAGGGGGGTGATCGTTCTACCCACGGGGGCTGGAAAGACTGTGGTGGCCCTTAAGGCAATAGCAAAACTCGGAGTAGCCACCTTGATCCTGGTACCAACCATAGATCTCATGAATCAATGGCACTCTCAAGTTATGACCAGACTAGGTGTGGACGCAGGTCGGCTTGGCGGAGGATATGACTCAGTCAAGGGAATAACGGTGAGCACCTACGACTCAGCTTACGTGAGAGCTGAGGAGTTAGGGAATAGGTTCGCCCTTTTGATATTCGACGAGGTTCATCACCTTCCATCTGAGGGTTACATGAACGTGGCCCAGATGTCAGCCGCCCCCTACAGACTTGGGCTTACGGCAACTCCAGAGAGAGAGGATGGTAGGCATGTATTATTGGATGACCTGGTAGGACCTGTGGTATTCAGGACTTCCCCGTCCCAACTTTCAGGTAAGTATCTCTCCGAGTTCGAAACTGAGAAAATATATGTAAACCTTACACCTGAGGAGGAGAAGAGGTATTATGCGCTTAGGGAGAAGTTCAAGAGGTTCCTTGCCTCAAGGAAAATAAGGCTCACCTCCTCTCAGGACTTCGGGAAACTTGTGAGGATGGCCTACAGATCCCGGGAGGCGAGGGAAGCGTTGCTGGCGTGGCATGAGTCGACGGAGATAGCTGTGAACTCCCGAGCCAAGGTGAACAAGTTGAGGGAACTGTTGACCCTCCACGATCAAGAGAAGACAATAGTATTTACCAGGAACGTCGAACTGGCCTACGAGATCTCCAGTCTCTTCTTAATCCCAGTGATAACGTACAGGACTCCCAAGGATGAAAGGGAAGAGATCCTGAGGCTGTTCAGGGAAGGTAAGTATAGGGTGGTGGTGACTTCTAACGTATTGGATGAGGGAATAGATGTTCCTGACGCCTCTCTGGCCATAGTTTTGGGTGGGTATGGAAGCAGGAGGCAATTGGTGCAGAGGTTGGGTCGTATTCTGAGAAAGAAGGATGGGAAGAGGGCAAAGTTCATAGAGATTGTGGCCAAGGGGACGGTTGACTATAGTTTAAGCAGGAGGAGGGGAAGTGCTTCCGTTTGATTTGGTAAGGTACAGGATCCTTGGGGAGAGGGTAATTCCTAAGTTCTTAACGGACGACAACGTGGATTTGGTGGAGGAGATCCTCTCCTCCTTCTCCGCGGGGAGGAAGTTAGGTGAGGCCCTGGAGGAGGTCAGTCATCTGGAAAAGGTCTACGACTACAAGTTGGTGAGGGGACTGGCCAGGCTCATCACCAGGACCTGTGAGTTGGAGAGTCAGTCAACAATTGATCCCAGGAGGGTGAGGCGAGAGCTCTTCCTAAGAGGCCCCCAATTGACTGAGGAGGGAAGGGAGAAGGTCTTAGCTGAAGTCAGGGAAATGTTGAACGTAGATCCTCAAAGGGTAATGTTCAGTGATTTAGATGAGGAAAAGGTGATCGTGAGGGCCCCACAACTCACTCCCTCCCAGCTCATGAAGTGGTATAATCTTGCTCTGGTACAATCATTACTGCTCAGAAGCGTCAGAATGATAGTGTGGGTACAGGAAGGTTGGAAGACTCTTCTATGGCGTGCCAAGAGGGTTGGACTCATGTATAATGCCTATGAGGATCCCTTGAGGATCGAGTTTGAGGGCCCCATGAGCCTGCTCAAGTTTACGGACAGGTACGGAAGGGCCATGGCCATTGTTCTACCTTATGTCACCTCAAGCTCCAAGTGGAAGGTGGAGGCGAACGTGGCCTTAGGTAAGGTAAACAAGAAGGTTTACAGGTTGGAGCTAGCCAACTACCCCAACCTGTTGAACTATGAAGTTGAGGAGGATAAGTTCGATTCCTCAGTTGAGGAGAAGTTCTTCAAGGAGTTCTCTTCTGCCGTCAGGGACTGGAAGATAATCAGGGAACCTGAGCCATTGGTCTCCAACGGGAAGCTCTACATACCAGATTTCCTCCTAACAAAGGGAGGACTCAAGGTCTATATGGAGATAGCTGGATTCTGGACGAGGGACTACATAAGGAGAAAATTGGAAAAACTCAGGTCCCTAAGGGAGAGGTTCCTCCTTCTATTAGATAGGGAGCTTTCCTACGAGGAGATCTCTGACATGAACGTTATCCTCTTCAGGAAAAAGGTGGACGTGGGCTCGGTGTATAAGTGGTTGAAGTCCGTTGAATTAGCACAGCCTACTGAGGTAGGCGAGCTTCAGTTGAACCTGACTGGGGATGTTGAGCCTCTAGATCAAGTAGCCGCCAGGCTAGGGGTGGGCACGGATCTTCTTAGGAAGGTGAACAAAGATGTCCCAGGGTACGTGAAGGTGGCCGACCTTTACGTAAAGGAAAGAGTGTTAAATGACCTCAAATCTGTAAATTTCTCCGGGAAAAGGTTAAGTGAGGTTAGTTCTGAGTACAGGGAGTTATCCCCATTCATGCCTCAACTGCTGGAGAAGTTGGGCTATAGATTGAAATGGATCGACGTCACTGACGCAGTCATAGTCAAATCGGAATAGCCTTTTAATCTCACCCATGGAGTGAAGCAAATGTCACTTTTCTTCAGAAGAGGAGAGGAGAAGATATTTCACGTCAATTCACTTCCGGAGGAAATGAGGGCGGTTCTACGATCTGTGATGGATGGAACGCTCTCGGACGTTGCAGCTGGATATGGGCTTTCTTACCTTAGTCCCAGGGTGGGAGAGCCCATCTTCATACATTTCGGCAGGCTTAACGGTAATTTCAAGAACGCGGAGAGGGCCTATCATTTACTTCTCCAGAGAATAGATGAAGCGGCACAAAGCGGACTGAACGTTTACGCCCAATGGTATCCCGACGATCTGCTCCTCCGTCATTATTGGATAACATATTATTCTTTCGTGGATCCGGAGGAGGGCATTTTGCCTGGGATAGCAGCCCATCCCCTGGCGGCCACTGCCGGCGATAGGTTCGGCCTCAAAGACCTCTACACCGAACTTCAACCACTCATTAAAGGCAAACGCGTCCTCCTCGCTTTACCCACCCTCACGGGACAGGTTTACAATAGGAAGAGCAAGTTTTGGGCCATGGAACCATCCTCAGTTCAGGTTCATGATCCGATTTGGGATAGAATGGACGAGGTGGTTCAGGCTTTCGCAGACGAGTACGAGGTATTTCATGGAAAGGTGGACAACGATAAACTATTCGACAGGGAAAGTTCCGTGAGGCATATGACCACGATGTTAAACACAGTGAATCAGGTAAGATCTATGGTAAGAGTAACCGACTCAATGACGGACCAGGCGGACGTTATATTAGTGCCCTATTTCGTAATTCCTCACCCCTTCAGGGTGGGATCAGGAGTTAAGGTTAAGCAGGCTTGGGAGAGTGCGGAGGGCTTCACGAGGCTTAGGAATGACGGTAGATTCTATGAGTTGAACTCCATGTACGTTTTGCTTAACTATGAGTTCATTAACTCACTACTTCAGAGGATAGCCTCCATATACCCTGGTGTGAAGATAGTTCTACTTACAGATAAGAAGGCACCGCCTGTTGACAAGTGCGCCTCTGGTGAATGTCCAAAGATATTGTCTGAGGTAAGGTTCGAGAAAGACGGAGATAGGTTGAAAATATTTTCCACTTGAAGCTAACTGGCCTCTTGAATAGTCTGTTCTATTTGTTGAGCCGCCTGTTCCAGAGGATAGGGCAGCTGTCCGCTCTGTAGCTCCTCATATAGTTGCTGGGGACTCATTTTAGAGAGCTCCTGAAAGTAACCATTAACGTAAGAGAACCCGCCCAGCAGTATCCAAGTACCCCTTGGACCCGTTATTATTATCACAGTGGTGAGATGATTACCATAGGACGCCAACGGCTCGTAATTTCCGTTTAGCTCGAAGCTGGTGTTAACGTCGTACTTAACCATTATGTTATAGACCCAGCTCGGTACCTGAGGCTTCAGCACCTGAAGACCAAATTGAATTCTGTTACCTGTAACTGGAGTTCCATTTGGGGAGGCGTTCAGGTATTCGTTGTAAACGTAGATTGGGAAGAAGGTTACGTTTGCTCCCTGGCCTGAGTTGAAGATAAGCCCAGGTATACGTACGTCGGAGGGAGTGGAAAGGTTGGTGGTAACGTTCAAGTGCCCGCCCAACGCCTGGTCCAGGGGCCAGCTTAAGGACGCACCAATGGGACACCCTATCCAAGAGATGAAATAAACCTCAACCTGGGATGAATGTCCAGGTCCGACCTTGAAGAACTGCCCCGTGACGGCCTGGGCCGGATGTGGAGCAGAACCCAAAACCACCATCGCTATTATCACTGCCGCCAGCACGCCGAAGGGGATATATATTAGTCTGGAGTTATTCGCTTTCTTCTTTCTAGCCATACCTTTTCACCTCTCGGATCATGCAATCTTCAGGTTCCCAGTTTTAAATCGTTTCAGTCCTCATACAAATTAGTTCAATTTGGCACCAATGATAACTCATTGACTCTATGCGAGGGAAGGGAATCAAAAACACAGTTCTCTTAAATATCTGGGGGTTAAGGGGGCGGAAGTCCCCCTCCGTACGGTAGACCCAAAATCGCTTTTGTAAAAATATTTCCTAGGCATTTTACGATTGTGAGAGGATGGAAAGTTCTCTGCAAGGGAATAGTTGTATTGTTCATGGTAGAACTAAGAATCTTACTTTCTCCCCACCCTCGAAGGGTTCCCCTCCAGGTGGTTCATCGTTCCCACCATCGGTTCGGGTCTACATC
>JAFMDM010000117.1 GCA_017857195.1 Methanobacteriota archaeon | reverse complement strand
TCCAGGGCAGGGGAGGAGTTAGGAGGTTCGCTGTTCGTCATGAATAGTGAGGTGAAGGGGAGGAAGGCCAACATATGTAGACGTTATTAATCCTCTAACCGAAAATTAACACTGCTCATCCAGGAAATTCACAACTCTCAGCACGGAGTCCCTGTAATTATCTCTTTTTGAGAACCCGTGTCCCTCACCCTCGTACACCTTGTACTGCACCTCTCTTCCCATCTCCTTCATCTTTCTCACCACCTGCATTGTCTCCTCGGCAGGACATCTGGGATCGTTCTCCCCCGCCAGGAGGAGTAGCGGCACCCTTATTCTATGTAAGAAGAATATGGGAGATCTCTCCCTGAGGAGGGACTCATTATCTCCCATCTTCACCTGATCGTATTGTTTCAGTACTTCCCTTTCCAACTGCTTCTCCGTGAACCAATTGACGAATGGCACCACTGCCGCACCCGCGCACCATCTCTCCGGATACTTTGTGAGGGCCATCATGGTGAGATAGCCTCCGTAGCTGGCACCTGTCACTGCAACCTTGGTTCCCAGTAGCTGAGTAGCATTTACCGCGTCCCTTAGGTCACCACCTCCAAGGTCTCCGTCGTTGAGGTGATTGAACCTTCTTCCCCTACCAGTGGAGCCCCTGTAGTTGGGGCATATGACCCTGAATCCCCTGTCCAGGAGCATTTGAGTGAGAGGCGAGAACGCGTTTACGCACTCCCAATCTGGACCTCCATGCAGGTGGAGAACTACCCTCCCCTCATTCCCCCTCTCGTAGAGGAGAGCGTCCACCTTCAACCCATCAGAATCGTAAAAGACCCTCCTGGGTGGAACGAAATTTCCCTTGATCCCCTCCATGGAGTCCGTGAGTCTGTGTAACTCACCGTCATATCTGTAGAGGTCGAAGTCCCTTGAGTGATCTGAGTGAAGGAAATATAGGTCGTTGTCCACCTTTAGGTCCATCACCACTCCCTGAGAGATCACGGTCTCTTTTCCTAAGTTAAGGACGTGATTTCCTCCCCTGTCCGAAACGTAGGCCAAACCCTTCCAGCTCAGGGCCTCCAACTTGTCCTCCTGAGATCTAACTAACCACTCCACCTCACCCGAACGTAGGTCCCACCTCCCCAGGTCGTAGAAGTCGTTCACGTTACTGAGGAAGAGAACCTTGTCTCCCTGAAAACATTGGGATGAAGCTGGCGTTTCCTCCGAGTTGGGAAATGAGAGAGTCCTGGTCTCACCGGAATTCAGATCCAACACCTTTAGGTCATTATCATAAACACCTTGGGAGTAGGCAACATATCTCCTGTCAGGGGAGAGGCAAGGCTGGTCTACGGGGAGGTCCCCCGAGCTTAGCTTAGTTATCTGTCCCTCATGAAGGTAGAGGTGCATGGTTATACCATCTCGATTGGAAATGAAGAGGAACTTATCCTCCCCCAAGAGAAGGGGTTCCACATTGTCGTTACCGTCCTCCAGGAGAGGGTGTAGGGATCCATCCCAAAGGTATATGGACCTCCTTTCGGCACCTTCCCTATCCGCCACTACCACCACTTTTTTGCCGACCCAGTTAACTTGCTCAGGTTCCCTCACCCCCACCCTCTCTCCTTGAACATAAAGGGTAGGTTCCTCCTCCCATCTAATGAGGGCTATCCTGCCCTGGGAAACATCGTAGTCCAATACGGGACGAGTATCCAGAGGCGTCATTGGGAAGGAAACTCCCTCGCCTATTTAACATCATGGGAAAAAGAAACCTAACTATTCCCCTCTCCCCTGAGTCTCCTGGTGGCCTCGCTGTTGACCTCCTTGGAGAACTTCCTGGTCTCCTCGACGCTCCCCTCCGCCCTCTGAAGTCCGTCAGATAACCTCCTGGTGGCCTCGATCATCTCTGGACGTCTGGTCTGTTCAGCTATCTCCTCCATTCTCCTCAATGCCCTTGTTGCCTCTGTCAAATTGCCCGCCTCCACCTCGGTGGACATCTTCTGCAGGTTCTTATAATACTCGTACTCCATGATCACGTCCCTATTTATGGAGGAGGAGAACTCGGTCACGTTGGATGCCGGAGTCATGGAGAGTGCCTTAACTATGTTCTGCTCCTGACCCGAGGGTTCCTGGTACTTAACCTGGACGGTAAGGAAGTTCCCAGAATACTTGGGCGGAATCACGCACTCACCATATATTTTCACCGCTCCCTCCAGGGCGTTTATGGTCACCGGTGGTCCGGAGAAGTTCAGTAAAGTTACGGGAGACTCCGACATGAAGTCAACCTTCAAGTTCATGGCGGCAACTGAGGTCTTTGCCACCTTCACCAACCTCTCTGGCACTTCCGTTGGGTCTTCAAGGTGATGCATTAACCCTCCTGTCCTGTCCGCTAAGGTCTTCAGGATGGACTCGTTGTAATCATCCCCAAGTCCCAGGGAGATGATCTGGGCCCCCTGGGGGAGGTCCATTTTCCTATAGGTATCCACGTTGGTGTTGTCAGTGGGGTTACCGTCGGTCAGAATCACTATGTAACTGGGTATGTTGTACCTCCTATGCAGGGTGAACGCCGTACTAAGGGCGGAGAAAAGAGCAGTGGCACCGTTGGCATTTATCTCCTCCAACTCGGGGAACTCAACTGGATCTGAGAACTCCTTTAACACCTGCACCCTGTTGGAGAAAGTGATGAGACTCACCTTATTTCCTGGGGGGATCTTCCTGATCAGTCCCACAGCACCCAACTTGGCGTTGGTTATCTTCGACCCAGACATGGAGCCACTCTTATCAATAACGATGATATAATGTAATCCACTGGCCGTGGAAAGCTTCTCTGGAACTAAGACAACCTTGAACATCATTTTGACAGGTGATATGAAGGAACGGTTATGGCTTGCCTCCAACCTGGCTGAGATGGTCATTCACTCACCCTTGAAGTATATCCTTTGAAACTCACCGTCCATGAGGAGTACCCCGGCCCTCATCCTATGGTAGAGGCTGGAAAATACAGTTATTACCTTACCGTCCATCTCGAACCTGAACCCATCGGCCACCTCGTGGCCCCTCACTATTCCGTTCAGGGAATTGTCCTTCAGGAAGGATAGGGTAACGTTCTTTCCGTAGAAGTAGGTACCCTCCCCCCTAACGTTGGGCACGAAGTCCTCTAACTCCTCCCTGGGATCGTTCCAGAGCATCTCAAAGGCCAGCTGGTCGTCGGGGACCGGATCCGGCCTCTTCAGTCCCTCAACTTGTTCCAGTTTACTGAGTCCCCTAGCAATTCCACCATGAACACATAGGTAACCGTTAACCACAGCCGCATATGGCATGTTCGAGAACATGGAGACGAAGTTAGGGTAGTGGTCTCCCAACTTCTCCTCCACCTCCTCCTTGAAACCGTAGTATTCGTTAGTTGCTGGACTCTCGTGGTTTCCCCTCAATAGAACCAACTTGTCTCCCTCCAAGAACCTGGATAGAAGGACCTCCAGGTTCTCCAGCCCATGGGGATCCCTGTCCACGTAATCCCCCAAGAAGACGATATTGTCGCAGTCATCCCAGAAGTTGTCAAGAGCGAATTGGCTCACCTTGAAGGCACCGTGGGTGTCTCCAACGAAGGCTACCTTCCTCCCCTCCCCAAGCCTTATTAACGGTCCCTGAGAGATGAATTTCCCCTCAGCCTTTTCCACCAGCTCCAAGATTGTGTCAATCCTCTCCTGGGACCAACTCATTCTCTCACAATCTTCACTATCGTACTGCTGCCAAGCTTCACCAAGGCATTGGGAGGAAGTTGAACCTTACCCTTGACCTGCTGGAATACCTTCCCATCGTAGAGATAAGTTCCATTCGTACTGTTCTGATCCTCAAGGTATAGGGAATCACCCTCCCTGTAAAGGATCGCGTGCCTTCTGGAAACCTCAACGTCCGGTATGACCAGCACGTTCTCTGGACTTCTTCCCACCGATATGTTCTCAAACACCTCGAAGTCTAACGGTAGTTTGGTTTTGTTAAGGGATGAAACCGGGGTGGCGATGAATTGGACGTAGTACTTCCCCTGGACCATCTGGGTTTGTGGCTGAGGTTGTTGAGGAACTTGTTGAGGTTGCTGGGGTTCCTGCTGGATCTCTTGTAGAGGTTGCTGAACTTGTTGAGGTTCGGCCTGTGCTTCACCCCGTTCCATCTGAGGTTGGCTTTCTACTTGAGGTTGGCTTTCTGCCTGTTGTGCCGTCTGCATCTCGGTGTCTCTTCTAACTCCGCAACCTGAGCAGAACTCCTCGTCCTGGTTTTCAGTTCCACAGACGGGACATTTCCACGCCATGGGAGAAATTAGGAATAGAAATAAATAAAAGGCTTTCCTCCTCACTGAAAATCTTAAAAATTACTATTAAAATATGGATACTAATAAAAGTGCTATATTTTGCTAAACTTTAAACTAACCCATCCTTACCTGTATGAGATTTTGGTCCTACGATCCAGTAGCGTGAATCATGACTGCTAACGGGGAATAGGGGGTTAAATCCTCCAATAATATATAGTTACAGTGTAAGTGAGCCACATCGCCATTACCACGGGGCTACCTACTTCGTTACCCCACCTTGCCGTGTGGAGAGCGGAGCTCCCAGGCACTAAGGGTGGTTCTCACCTTGATCCTTCAAGATATTCGAATAAACATTGTAGTCACGGTCCGCCGCTCAACAACATTGGCAAGCGAGGACCGTGACCAGGTGGGAAAATGATCATATGTCAGAAGAGGGCTACTCAATTGAGGGAAACTTACAACTCCTTAACCTTTGTAGTCTAATTACTCTGCCGATTAGATTACGAGTAAATCCAGAGTTATGAACTCCTACGTATTTGAGGGAAGATCACCAGGACCAGACTTTCCCTCCCCTCTTGAATCTCCTCCTTATCTCACTGTACTTGCTCTTCACTTCCTCTATGAATTTCTCATCTCTACACAATATTTTCCCTTCCTCTATTATCTCTAGTATGAAAGTACTCCCCTCCTCTAACTTCCTCATGAAGATTCCCGTGTTCATTGCGGTGGGTTCTATTTTAGGATTTTCAATCCTAAATGCTAAATGAAATGCCTCCCTAGGGTCCGTTGGGAGATCATCGGAGACAACCAAAACATCTATGTCGCTTTCCTCTGTATAGTCTCCCCTAGCGTAAGAGCCGAAAAGGATCACCAATTTGGGATTTAGGTTCCCATATAGTTCACAAATTTCCAATGTTTTTCACCCATGGAAGTATTTTTCTGGCACATTCCAAGCAATTCTGAGCATCAGCCTCATTATAGTAGTCCAGTGGAGCTCCCTGGTCATAGGCATCAGGGTACCTCGTTGGTATATATTGCCTGTCGAGTGACTGCATGCAGTTGAATATGTCGTTAGAGATACGTGAACTACCCCGCCCTCACGGACGGGGCATCTCCACCTCGCGATGGAGAT
>JAFMDM010000014.1 GCA_017857195.1 Methanobacteriota archaeon | reverse complement strand
ACCCTCTCGACCGCCCCTCAGAGATGCATCTCCGGATGAGGGGAACCTCCGCCAGTGGGGAGGAAGTCAGATCAGCCTTTCCTTAAGGATATGGTAGAGTGTTTCCATTTGATGCTACCTATTCTACTATCAAGATCCAAGTTGCCAGAATTCACCCTATCTCGACGTCGGGAACCCTTCTCTTAAGTTCGGAGTAGTTCGTGAATCTTAAGCGATCTAATCCTGGCAGCTTGGTTCTGTCAGGGGAGCTGAAATTATAATCTCAAGGACGTCTTGCTGTAATATCGTTTACTCGTTTAGTTTTCATTTGGTGACGTAGAGACACTCCTACCTATCATACCTCAGTGTAGCAGTCTTTCATACTCCCTGTCTATAGCTTTTAGTAACGTTTCTTCTCCATGGGCCGACATTGCTTCTAAACTTAGGGCCCCAGCCCCAACCCCTTCCTTAACGTAACCCTCTTCGTAGGCCCTAAGTCCAGGGAATCTGGATTTGGAGAGATTCAGGCTCGCATAGGAGGTTTTAACTCCAACCTGGGTGGCCAATCCTTGAAAATCGGCCGTGTGATCCTCAACTACCCACTTGGTTGTCCTTACTTCTACTTTCTCTAGAGTACCAGCAAAATTCTTAATTAGGGCGGCGGCAGCGAGCATCTGGGTTCCTCCAGCTAACACTTTCCTACCTAGGAATCCTATTGATATACCAGCCACCGCGATCAAGACGGGATCTGCCAGCCAGGCTATCCTAGACTCGATAGCCTTAGGTGCTGTTTTAACGGCATCCAGGACCAATTTCTCCTTCAGTTCCATTGGATTGTTAGGTGCGGTGGAGCTGACCTTTCCCAAGGCATCATATCCAAGTCCAAGCAGAGTCGCCATTGCAGTTGTAGTTCCCCCAGGTATAGATTCACCAATTATGATTTCCTCCACACTGGAAAGAGAGGAACCAAGCTCCTTACCCCTTTTAAGGAGTATTTCCATAGTTCCAGTTTCCATGGCTCCTCTCCTTATATCCCTTCCATGGGAACCTCCTAATTCCACATAGGGGATCCTGGGGGCTATCCTGGAACCCGCATTCGCAATAAGCGTGGGGAGTTTCAGCAAAGAAAGTGACGCCCTCGATATGAGGGCAGGCGTGGGTAATCCAGAGGGAGTTATAGGCACTCCCCTAAGGCTTCTGGTCTCGCCTGTTAGTAGGTACTCAGCGTCCGCTGCAGGGGTAAAATGGGTCAACTCTGGTGTGGCACCGGCCAATGTTATTCCTGGGACCAGACTGACATCAGTGGTTCCTATCACCAGAACAAACAATTTACCTTCTCGCATCGGGAATAGACGGCCGTGACCATTTTTAATTTAAGAGATGCTCGCTCTAATCAAAGGCCATTTATAGAGTAACACATGATTTTTCCTGATGTCCCAATTTTGGACCAATTATGCCAGAGTTGAAAAGGGTACCTTAGTTTCTCTTGACGAATTTACTGCTTCGGCGGAGTTGAAAGAGGAGGTTAAGAATGGTATCAGAGGGATGGCATTGTTAATCCTAGAAATAGGGAGAGAAAAACTTGGAAAATATGAGGACTGGGAGGGACTAATATGGGAGTTGGGAAGAGCAGGAATTCTCTCACCGTCTCTGCTGGGTGAGGTAATAGATGTGATCAGAATAGCGTTGGATCCTTGGAAGGTGGACGACGATCTTCTTCACAGTATGTTAGTGAGGATCATGGAAATATTGGAAGAAGTTTACTTCTCGCTGGGCGGAGAAAAACAGTCATAAGATTTATGTTCCATACTTCCACTGTTTCACGTACTCCCTCTGCTCCAACGTCATTTCATCTATTTCCACGTTCATAGTTTTTAGCTTCATTGATGCTACAAATCTGTCTATGTCCACAGGGACATTCAGAACTTTCCTTTCGACCTTCCCCTTGTTTCTCACTAGGTACTCAACGGCCAGCGCCTGATTAGCGAATGACATGTCCATGACCTCACTTGGATGTCCTTCAGCGGTCCCTAAGTTAACTAGCCTTCCCTCTGCCAGCAGGTAGATCTTCTTTCCGTCCGTCATTATATACTTCTCCAATCCCGGTCTTATCTTTACCACTTTTGAAGACATTTTCCTCAGAGCTGAAACGTCAACCTCCACATCAAAGTGTCCAGAGTTGGCGAGAATGGCCCCGTCCTTCATGTTCTTCATATGTTCCTCTCTAATTACTCCCTTATTTCCAGTGGCGGTCACGAATACGTCCCCCAATGGAGAGGCCTTAGCCATTGGCATTACTTCAAACCCATCCATTACGGCCTCCAATGCCCTAACCGGATCTACTTCCGTTACTATGACTTTTGCGCCCATTCCTCGCATCCTTGACGCTATCCCCCTTCCAACCCAACCATATCCAGCCACCACGATCGTCTTACCTGCCAGAAGAAGGTTTGTAGCCCTAAGTATACCATCTATTGTACTTTGACCAGTGCCAATCCTATTGTCGAAAAGATATTTGGTGAACGCGTTGTTTACTGCTATTACCGGATATTTCAGTACTCCCTCCTCCTCCATCACTTTCAGTCTGTTTACACCAGTTGTGGTTTCCTCAGTTCCACCTATTACATGCAGATCCTCAAACTTCTCGTGCACGAGTGTGTGAAGATCTGCTCCATCATCCATAACTATGTCCGCCCCATCCTTGAGTATCTGAACCATACTATCATAGTAATCCTGTAGTGTTTCACCTCTCCAAGCGAAAACCTCTATCCCCTCTGACGCTAGAAAGGCCGCAACATCATCCTGGGTGGAAAGCGGATTACTTCCAGCTAACTTCACTTCAGCTCCACCAGCCTTTAGGGTCAACGCTAGAGCTCCAGTTTCCTTAGTCACGTGAAGTACAGCGGATATTTTTATACCCTTGAGGGGGAGCTCCTTTTCAAATCTTCTCCTTATGCCCATTAGAACTGCCATATGTTCTTCTGCCCATTCCAATTGATTTCTTCCATTTTCGCTGAGTTTTATGTCCTTTACTTTATACATGAGAAGCCATGAGAATGTCTTTCTAATAACGTTTGCCCATGTTTACTCTAGCTCGTCGAAGATCTCTTAAACAAATTCGGTCATCTTACTCATTGCCTCCAGGAGGCAGTTTACTTGTCCGATCCTGCCACGTCTTTAAGTCGCTCGTCTCCATGGATCTCCTTAATGTAATCATGAACCACCCTTGGTACTAGGTCAGACCAGTCCTCCCCCAAGATCATCAGCTTCCTGATCATAGTGGAATTATACTTCTCCCTGTTATAGAGGGGTGGCATTACTGCCTCATAACCAGCCTCCCTGAAAAGCCTTAAAACTAAGGGATTTCTTGCGAAGACCTTGTTAAACCTAGGAGTATGGATCTTTACATGATAAACCCACACACTATTCATTAGTACGTCAGGAATAGGTACCAAGATGGTCCTCGAGTCTAGTCCTATGTCCTTAAGGCTCATTCTTATCATTTCAATCCTTTCTCCAGCTGTGAATGGATTAGAGAGAGTATGACTCTCCTGGGCACTTCCAATCAGGACTACCAGTTCATCCACTCTCTCCAAGGCCCACTTGACCACGTTCAAGTGGCCAAGATGGAATGGCTGGAATCTCCCTGGGTATAGCCCCCTAAGCAAACATTCTCCCCTTCCCTTGTATTGATCACCTTATTAGCGTTTCCCTTGTTAATTCCTACCTCCATGAAGCCATAGCTATTTTTGTACAGTATAAGTTCCCCAGGCTCACCGTCTCCAAAAGTTCGTACTAGCCTTAGCTGGCCAGAGAAATCACCCATTTTGACTTTCACCTTTTGGGACGGTGGAGCTTCCCTTATGCTCAATGCAATATTGCCAAAATGATCGATATAGAACACGACCCCACAGGCCTCTTCCTTAGTCCTTATGTAAGGTAAATTTAGTTTAACCATGGTTGATGGGTCAGTGCTTGTGCCCAGCGTATTCTCCGAGACCCCCGCCGCCTTTAGAGCGGCGCTAGGAGCGAATATATCTCTGCCATGAAATGTTGATGAGAGTTCTGTCTTCCTAAAGAGCTTAGGATTGTCAAGTACCCAAACTCCCTTCACCTCATCCTCTTGGACAGCAGGATAGAGTACACCATTATCAGGTCCTATGAAGTAAAATCGTCTAGTCCTAACCAGAATGGGTCTACGATCAGTTCCGACCCCTGGATCTATTACCACTAGAAACACCGTCCCCCTTGTAAAGTATCGGTAGGAAGTGAGCAGAAGATATGCTCCTGCGTATATGTTGAATTCTCTACTCTCAGGACTAATATAGGAGACGGTGGATTTTGGGTTAATCCTTCTTATTACTGCCTCCATTACCCCATTGTAATTGTCTCTACTGCCGAAGTCCGTAAGTATGGCGATCTGCTTCATGATGAAGCAAAGTGCAAATTTCATCATAAAACCTTTTGCTGTTCTGTATGTTATCCATTACTTTGGTGGGATCCTCCTGACGTGCATTCATCACGTCTCAGTAAAGACCAATGCATTCATTCCCTTCCTTACCTCTCTGAGGTCCTTTGAAAATCTTTCTGTTCAAAGATTAAGAACTTGCTCAATAAGAATTTTTCATGTATAAATAATATTTATAAAAAATTAGGTTAGCATATCATTAAATGTTAATATTCTCACGTTTTTTGGCCTCTTGTTTAAGCCTCCCACCCTGGCCCCAACCAATAATTTAATGTTCCTTTGTGAGGCCAGTTCCAATAACCTTTGAGTTATGACGCCGTCAAATACTATGTATGTCGCGTTGGCCGCTCCTCCATTCTCCAACTTGGGTATTATGTCTCTGACTTGTACCTTCTCCACAGGATTCCACGACTGATCGAATATTATTCCCTCCAGGGTACCTGGGAGCCGCTTCACTTCCTCCACTACGCTATCTGGCATGTTTAATACTTCCTCTGGCGCCTGTTCCTGAACAATCAGTTCTGGTTGTGTCGATTGGGCTATGATGGTAGGCTTGGCCTCTTTCATTTCGGCCTTGGCCTCTTGTCTCTTAAGGTACTGTTGCAGTGGCATCATACTTGACATGGCTTTCGCAATTTCCTTCCCTGTGAGTTCTTCGACCTCCCTGCCCTGAGGTGCCCTGGCCACGTAGTCTATCTTGGCGTCAGAATTAACCAATTGTTTCAGTATAAGATCTCCGCCGTGGTCACCGTCAAGGAAAGCAACTACCATTTTCTTCTGTTTGGAGAGTTTGATGGCGCTCTCTGGGATCTTTCCAGTTGCTCCCTCGATACCTAGGGTATTTTTGTAACCATATCTGAGAAGGTTTATGACGTCTGCTCTTCCCTCTACTATTATGAGGTTGGGATCCTTATCGATGTTAGGCCCTGCTGGCAATCTCTCTGGGCCATATTCAATTATTTCTCCCGTCCTTACGGAACTGGTAACCTCGTTCAGTACCTCCCTTATATCCATGGTCTTTTCTCTGCTCCAAGTGGACAGTATCTCCTTGGCCCTGTCTATGATCTTCTTGAGCTTCTCAGCCCTTATGTCCTGAATTTCCACTAGTTGGAACTTTATGTTGTATGGTCCCGCCTTATCCACATTTTCTATCATTGAAGCAATGAGCGCAGTCTCCACACGGTCTAAGTTAGAGGGTATTATCACCTCTCCTTCTGTCCTGTTATCTTTCTTATGTAACTCCACGGTTATTCTGCCAAGTCTTCCCTTATCCTGAAGCTCTCTCAAGTCAAACTCTTCACCGAAGAGATTCTCGGTTTGTCCGAATATGGCCCCTATAATGTCTGGCTTATCCACTATACCGTCTACTTCGAACCTGAACACCACGTTATACTTCAGCATAATTTTCACCTGGTTACGTTAGACACGATATTCCTTATCAACGCTTCGAACTCGGGCTTAGAGGAAATATGTTTCCTCACTGGCTCCAAGATCTGATTCAACTTTCTAGACGTGGCAGCTTTCAGGTCCAAGGGGTGAACCTTTCCATCTACGAACGCTCTCTCCAACTCCTCGTAACTTTCAAACTTGACGTCTCCTCCGTACTTGGCGGCCCTCTCCACGGTGAGTGTCTCTCCATCTGTTCCGAATATTATGTATTTATTGATAGCAAGTATTGGATTTCCATCTACCTGTCCAGCGGGGCAATAGGCCATCTTTATTTTCCTCTCTATTTCCTCTGGGGCGTCATGAACAAATATTGCACTCTCTGGCTTAGATTTGCTCATCTTCACCTGACTCAGGGCATCATCTTCCTCGAGGTTCATCTTTGTCCCGCCTTGAAGCCCTACTAATAATGGAAAGTGGAAAGCTACAACCTTCTTCTTCCCCGCCTTTTCTGCAACATCTCTCGCCAACATGTGTGCCTTTCTCTGGTCAATCCCTCCAAGAGCGATATCCAGGTCCATGTAGAATATGTCGGCTACCTGCATTGCTGGATAGATTAGTTTAGAGGTGTCCAGTTCGGCCTCCTCAGACTTCCTCCCCATTATTGTTAAGGCCCTCTTCATTCTGGCTAGGCTGGTGTTTTTTGCCACACTAACCACTAAACGCCAATACTCCTTGTCCTCTACTAACTTTTCGGCATCAACAATATTGAGGGCATTCACATCGACTCCCAGTAGTCCTAGAACCTCAACGGTGTACTTACCTGTTAGCCTTATTCTATCTATGTCTCCTCCCATCTTGTCGTTTATCCACGCGTGCCAAGTGGCAACCAGAAGATTCATCTCTACTCCAGCCTTTTGGAGATCAATTAGCTTTCTCGCCCAAATGAGCCAGCCCAAATGGAAGGGTCCGCTCGGTTCAAACCCGATGTAACCCTTCAATTTCTCGTCGCTGGCTAGCTTTGACTTAAGCTCCTCAAGGGTGACCACTTCCTCGAGGTTCCTGGTCAGTAAACGCAAACGCTCGTTCACATCCAAGTGTAAACCCCTATCTACATAACCTCTAACTCCCGTAATAAAAAGTAATGACTCTTCAAGTTAATCAGAAGGTTACTTCATCAGCACAGGAACTTCCTCTCATCGTTTCAACCGCCAAGAGGGCACTTTCCTTTATTGTGGAGCATAATTAAGTAGCATCCACAAAGGGGTTTAACCCTTAAGGACTCGGGTAGCCATTGCCACTGGTGGCGGTGAGGAGGTCAGTATTCTTCCTCCAACTCCTCCCTTAGAAGAAGGACAACTGGGTGCGTTTCCCCGAGGTCACGTTCCAGAATCATTAAGAGGACTCTCGGCTCTATTTCGGTATCTATGAGTCTCCTTAGAAGGGCATCTATGAAAGTGTAGGACTTATCGAAATCTAGTTCTGTGTTTCCTTCATCATTCCAACGCTGATCCTCTCCACCCCTCCTTATGAATTCTATGTATTGATCCGCTAAGTTCTCTATACATTCTTCATTCTCACAATCCCTCAATCTACGGGATAGAGAAAATGAGAGTAGAGGGGGCATGATTAAATCACATAGCTATGTCCCGCATTGGGCAAAAAAGCTTACTGCATTAACGTTACGCCTACGGTTCTCCTCCTTGGTCCGTCGAACTCCAGAAGGATGACCCTTTGCCATGTCCCTAAGTCCAGCTTTCCCTCTGATATGGGAATCAGTCTTGAGTTTCCAACTACGGCACTTGAGAGATGTGCATGACCGTTGTTGTCAATTTGATTGTGCCTATATTTTCCATTTATAGGAAAGAGGTTTGACAGCCATTTGACGTAATCCTCCATTAATCCCTCTTCTGCTTCGTTCACGATAATCCCACAGGTTGTGTGCTTGACGGATATGAGGGCGGCACCGCTCCTTGCACCTTTTAATAATTCGTTCACTCTGTCCGTTATGTCAATGGCCTGTAGTCTCTCTGTCGTATCAATCTGAATTTCCCAGCGCATCTCAGGTCATGGGGTTAGACCCCCTGCCTGGTCTTTTTATGAGGTCGCTTGGTATCTTCACGTTCTGGATCACAGGTTGAGTTTGGATTGCGTAGATTGGAAGTCCCGTGTTGGGATCGTGTCCAACCCTTATTACACCGGTCACGAAAACTTTCATCTTTAATACCGAACCATCCTTGAGCTTTATTGTGATCCAGGGGATCTCTCCCTCAGTCTCGAACTCAACAACCGTTGGCTCTCCTTGAGCCACTATGGGTGCTCCCACAACCCATATTTTGGTGACCAAGTTATTAACAGTGTGGATCTCGAGGGCATTGCCAGACGACTCATGCAAGATGGAATTGACCCCGAAGACGAGTTAAGGAAATATATCTCCTTTTATAAGGGCAAAGTTGATGAGAAATTCCTTAAGGCTTTAGTTGAAGAGGTCAGGAACTCTAGGAAAGCGGATTATCTATCCTTTTCTCCTGTTGGTTTGCGCGCGGGGGAGGCGGGATTAGGATCCCGGGGAACTGGGGACTATGACATTCATAGCGCAATAATTGGAGCCTCAGGCTCAGACCCACGTAATTTCGACGACGCGGGTTCTGTGGAGGACTTGGTAGTCTCGGTCGATGGAATACATTCGAGGTTAAGCTACTTCCCGTATCTGGCTGGTTTTCACGCCACTCGAGCGGCGCTCCGCGACGTCATGGTCAAGGGAGGGAGACCCTTGGGTGTATTGGTTGATATTCATCTATCCGACGATAGCGATGTTTCCATGCTTTTTGATTTCCAGGCTGGCGTCACTACCGTAACCGATTTCTTGGGGATAAGGGTGGTAGCGGGGAGTACACTAAGGATAGGAGGAGACATTGTGTTGGGCGAGAGAATAAGTGGTGGTATAGGCGCGATAGGAAAGATCAGGGGCAAGAAATTAACTAGGGATAGAATATCGGCCGGCCAATATGTTGTCATGACGGAGGGGAATGGAGGCGGGACCGTTACTTCCATGGCAATATATTATGGTCGCCCAGAAGTCGTTGACGCGACAATAGATCTCTCAGATCTTATGGCATGTAAAGTGGTTGGTGAGCGATTATTGGGTGAAGTTGAATCTATGACCGATGTTACCAACGGAGGGATAAGGGGAGATGCCTTGGAAGTCTCAAATCTAACCTCCACATCCATGATCATTGATCCCCAGAGATTTAGATCCCTTATTGATCCGAAGGTTCTGAAGCTAATGGAGGAAGTGGAGGTAGACGTCTATGGGGTTTCTGTGGATGCGATTCTCATCTTCACCAATAATCCTGACGTGGTCATAGGGGAGCTGAGGAAAGCCTCTATCAAGGCTGACGTGGTTGGAAGGGTGGAAAAGTATCTAGGCCATCCAATATATTTGGAGGAAGGAAGTACAATTAAGGAGCTTAAGCCAAACTTCAGGGAATCTCCATATACCCCTGTTAAGAAGGTGGTGGGGAATACTACCACTTTCACTGCAGAGGTCCGAAGCCGCCTTATTCGTAGTGCTGCTCTTAATGCTGCAGAGAAGAAGGAACGATTCACTCAATTGCTTAATTCCCGCTTGGCTGGCGATGTTAAATTTAAAACCAGCTAGGAGTTAGTCTGTTAAGAACGGTGTTGCGATGTCCGCTAATCAGGAGTTTAAATACATAGTTAGGCTCTTCGGCCAGGACGCCGACGGTCGTTACAAGGCCGCCTATGCCTTAGCCATGATTAAGGGTATAGGCTACAATACAGCGAAAGCTATCCTACTAAAGGCGGGCCTCGATCCCAACAAAAGGCTAGGCAACTTCAGCGACGCTGAGATAAAGAAAGTGGTAACTTTGGTATCGTCTAAGAGGATTGAAGGTCTTCCCTCTTGGATGTATAATAGAAGGGCGGACTATGAAAGTGGAGCAGATCTCCATCTCGTGACTTCAGACCTACTATTTTACGCTAGGGAGGACATAGAGAGGGAGAAGAAGATTAAGAGTTGGCGCGGCGTTAGACATTCCTTAGGTCTTAAGGTCAGAGGTCAGAGAACGAGAACAACAGGTAGAAGTGGAACCACTGTTGGTGTAAAGAGAGGGAAGCAGGCCCAGCAGCAGGCCCAGCAGAGTAAGTAGGTGTGAGTAATGGGAGATCCTAAGAAGGCTAGGAAAAAGTGGGAGGGCCCATCAACTCCTTGGTCCAAGGAGCAATTGGTTAGAGAGCAAGAGTTATTGGGTAGGTATGGTCTTAGGAATAAGAAGGAGATATATATAGCAAGAACCATTGTGAAGAACCTTAGACTTCAAGCAAGAAGCCTCCTGGCACTTCCTCCTGCTGAGCGTGCCGCAAGGGAGAAACAACTTACGGCCAAGATAGTGAGAATGGGACTTTTGGATAAGGAGGAGTTAACGGTAAGCGATGTTCTTGGATTAACGGAGGAGAACCTTTTGGAGAGGAGGTTGCAGACAATCGTGTTCAGGAACGGTTTAAGTAGAACAATCTATCAAGCGAGGCAGTTAATAGTGCATGGACATGTGACCGTAAACGGTGTTAGGGTTACGTCTCCATCATATATAGTCAAGAAGGGCGATGTGGTGGACTATTATCCCACAAGTATTTTCAAGACCAACCCCCCAGTTGAGGTGAATAAAGATGTCCAGTAAAAGAGAAATCAGGTGGGGTTACGCCCACATATACGCTTCACAGAATAATACAATAATAACCATAACCGACGTGACGGGTGGAGAGGTCATGGCTAAGGGAAGCGGAGGTATGATGGTAAAGGCAGACAGAGAGAAGCCATCTCCCTACGCTGCGATGCTTACAGCTTCTAAGGTTGCCTCAGATGCCATAGATAGAGGTATAATGGCTGTGCACATTAAGGTAAGGGCGCCTGGTGGTTACGGTTCCAAGATCCCAGGTCCAGGAGCGCAACCGGCCATAAGGGCCCTGGCCAGGTCAGGTTTCGTCATAGGAAGAATCGAAGATGTTACTCCAATCCCACACGACACAATTCGAAGACCTGGAGGTCGCCGTGGCAGAAGAGTGTAAGTGACCTGAGAATGCCGATTAAAGTTTTAGAACTCACGCCATCCACCATAGAACTGGAGATAGAGGGATATCCCTTAGGCCTAGTTAATGCCATAAGGAGGGCTTCAATGCTTTACGTTCCAGTCATGGCGGTGGATGAGGTCTATTTCATAGAGAATAATAGTCCCCTTTATGACGAGATACTTTCCCATAGGCTAGGTCTAGTACCTTTTACTAGCGATGACGCTTTGGATAAGTATGGAAGACCTGAAGAATGTGCAGATTGTGTTGAGGGGTGTGAGAAGTGTTATAGCAAAATTTACCTTGAGGCCGAGGGAAAGGATGGAACCAAGATGGTCTACTCGAGGGACATAAAAACTGACGATCCTGAGGTAGTTCCAGTTTCTGGAAACATACCTATTGTCCTCCTTGGGCCCGGACAGAAGGTCTCCGTTGAAGCCAGGTTGAGGCTAGGATATGGAAAGGAGCACATTAAGTTCAGCCCTGTCAGTGTTGCAGTAAATAGATACTACCCCAAGGTGAGGGTCTCAGGGAATTGTGAGCAGGCATATAAGGTTTGTCCCGCAGGAGTCTTCTCTATGGAGAAAGGAAAACTGACAGTTTCCAACGAAAAGGCATGCATACTGTGCGAGGAATGTTTGAAGTATTGTGATGGTAAGGTAAGTATAGAGCCAGTTAAGGACAAGTTCATACTTAGGCTGGAGACTGTAGGAGTAATGAAGCCTCAAAGAATTTTAATAGAAGCAGGAAGGAGTATCAGCCGTAAACTGGAGGAGCTAAAGTCGAAGGTGAATGTGTGATGTCAAGGAGTGGTAGCACCAATCTGGTGCTCAGGAAAACAATTTACGAGATGCGTAAACAAAAGGTGCCACTATGGAAGAAAGTGGCTGAGGACCTATCTTCTCCTTCCAGGAAGCGTGTAATTGTGAACGTGGGGAAGATAGGCAAGCTAGTCCCTCAAGGAGGAATTGCGGTTGTTCCAGGTAAGGTCTTGGGAGTAGGTAAGTTGGATCATGAGGTCACTGTAGCCGCGTTTGACTTTTCCAAGTCGGCGTTGGCTAAGATAAAGGCAGCAGGCGGTAAGGCCGTTTTCTTAGGATTTGCTGTGAAGGAGTTTAAGGACCTCAAGTCGGTTAAGGTGATAAAGTAATGGAGGAGATAGTTGTAGATGGAGAAGGTCAGATCCTAGGAAGGATGGCAACGTTCGTTGTGAGGGAGTTAAAACAGGGCAGAAGGGTTGTAATAATAAATGCCAACAAAGTCGTAATAAGCGGGAAGAAGCAAAGGGTTCTGGCGGGATATAGGCTACTACTCGGCGTGAGAACTATGTTTAACCCCTCTAGGCAAGGGATAAGAAGGCCTAGGAATCCAATAGCTCTAGTAAGAAGGACAATCAGGGGCATGCTGCCAGATACCCCCTCAGGGGCTTCGATGTATAGACGGTTGAAGGTGTACATTAATGTGCCTGAGGAATATTCGAGGAAGGAGAAAGTGAAGTTTGTGGGAGCCAGTGTAGATAGGCTTAAAGGTAAGTATGTAACTGTGGGCGAGTTAACTAAGGAGTTAGGGTGGAAAGGTGAGTTCTAAGGAAAATGGAGCAAAGATGGTAACCAGTAACGCAACCAGGAAGAAGGCCTCCTGCAGATGTCGTGTAACAGAGGGAAGAGGTAGGGTCTTCTTCAATGGAGTGCCCGTGGAGTTAATACCAATCGAGGTAGTTAGGCTCAAGGTTATGGAGCCGCTTCTCCTGCTGGGTAAGGAAAGGTGGTCCACAATAGATGCTTACATTAATGTTATGGGAGGAGGTATTATGGGACAGGCAGAGGCCGCAAGGGTAGCTCTAGCTAGGGCTTTGGTGAAGTTCGTTCAAGACCCTGAGTTGGAAAATCTCTACAAGTCCTACGACAGGTATATGTTAGCAGGGGATCCAAGGAGGACAGAGTCAGAGAAATGGATGAGATATAGTGCGAGGAGATGGAGGCAGAAGTCCTACAGGTGATATCATGATCATTCCTGTTAGATGTTTCACATGTGGTTCTCTAGTTGGTGATAAATGGGAGGCCTTTGAGGCCAAGGTTGAAGCCGGAATCCCAGCTGGGCAAGCTTTAGATGAGTTGGGAGTGAAGAGGATGTGCTGTAGAAGGATGCTCCTTTCATATGTCGATATAATACACGAGCTAGTGCATTATACGAGACCCATATGAGGTGAGTTGGTTTGGCGGAGGAGGAAAAAGGTTCCAGATTAACGGAAGAGGAGAAGGCTGAGCTACAACGTAGCGAAAAGGGCGGAGAGGTCGAACTTCTAGTCCCTCTTGAAAATTATTTGACAGTTGGGGTACATATAGGAACACATAGCTGTGGCTCCTTCATGAAGAAGTTCGTATATAGGGTGAGGCCTGAAGGTCTCTATGTCCTTGACGTCAGGAGGATAGATGAGAGGCTTAGAGTTGCCGCTAAGTTCTTAGCGCGCTTTGAACCTTCATCCCTACTCGCTGTTGCTGCCAGGCAGTACGCATTTACGCCAGTTCAAAAGTTCGCGGAAGTGGTGGGAGCCAAAAGCATAGTGGGGCGATTTGTCCCTGGCACCTTAACTAACCCTTACCTTTCCAGCTATATAGAGCCTGAAGTGTTGCTGGTCTCGGATCCTAGGGTCGACCTACAGGCAATAAAGGAAGCATCAGAAGTTGGAATACCGATAATTGCATTTGCAGACACTGACGTGAAGGTGGACTTCGTTGACCTCCTGATCCCATGTAATAATAAGGGGCGCAAATCGTTGGCCCTTCTTTATTGGGCGTTAGCAAGGCAAGTCCTAAGGGAGAGAAAGGAGCTGGCTGTTGATGGAGAGCTACCGGTCTCCGTTGATGAGTTCGAGGTGAAGGTAGCTCAATGATAAGGAGACCAGCAGTGGCTGGCTCCTTTTATGAGGACGACCCTGAGAAACTGAAAAGACAGATATCCTATTGTTTTACACATCCCTTGGGCCCTGGTTCATACCCCTTAGTAAGTAAGGAGGGCCCCTCAAACATCTACATAGTTCCACATGCTGGCTATATGTATAGTGGCCCAATTGCAGCCCATGTTTACGCTGAGTTGGCCCTCGCTACTCCCCCAGAACTGGTTGTAATATTGGGTCCGAATCACACTGGGCTTGGCTCCTATGTTGCCGCGTTTCCGAGTGGGGAGTGGGAGACACCATTAGGTTCGGTACCAATAGATCATGAGACAGTACGTAAGTTAGCGGTGGAGAGTGAGGTAATAGATCTTGATGAGAGAGCACACCTTTACGAACACTCAATAGAAGTTCAACTTCCCTTCCTCCAATATGTTTTTGGCAATAATTTCAAATTAGTTCCTATAGTAATAATGATGCAGACGCCAGAGGTGGCTGAATACATATCAGAAGGATTGTATAGGCTCTTAGGTAGTCAGAAACGAATTTTGATCCTAGCCAGTACAGATATGAACCACTACGATCCCCACGAGGAAACATTGAAGAAGGATCAACTTGCCATCGAGAAGATCCTTTCCCTTGACTATAGGGGATTATATCACGCAGTTCAGGATTCCGATGTGACCATGTGTGGTTATGGACCAACTATGACAGTTATGAGATTAGCAAGAAAAATGGGTAAGCGGCCAATTCTCATGAAGCATGCGACTTCAGGGGACACCTCAGGTGATAAGTCGTCGGTTGTAGGCTATCTGACAGTGAAGTTCATTGATTAGAGTTCCCATTGTGCTCTCTGGGCTTCATTTACCTAATGTCAATAATCCTGTTTTAGTTGGCTGGGCCTGGGTAGACGCTCAAATCGTTCAGGACATTCCTAAGGGCATGGAGAAGTTCATATCCCTTTTGGTTGAGGCTTCTGGCTTCAATTGCGCTCCAAGAGTATCTATAAAGGGAAAGATCCCTAAGCTTTCTTACTATGTGGTTCTATCCAAGGAGATAGTAAGGGTCTTCAGGGAACAGTGTGGGGTACCAATTAAGGAGAATGAGGAGGCTGAGCTTTTGGAACTGTTAGATAGAGCAATCTTCGATTCTAATTATGTGGAAGCGCTACGGGCCCTACAAAAGGGAGGAGAACCCCTACTCTATAGGAGGGGAGAAGATCCTGTCTCCATAAAAATGCCGGAGTTGGCGGTGGAGCCTATAATGTGGTATCCATTAAATGGGCCGTCTTTTATGGATAATTCCCTTATCCATTTGGCTGGTATGGTTACGGTGAAGACGGCAGAGGCCGGAGACCTTAGGTACCTCAGCCAGGAGAATGGAGTTTGGAGTGTTGCCTATGGACTTCCCACACCCTTAGTACCGAACCTTAAATGGGTCTGGGACAATGACGCACTTCTTCTTCGTCTTGCTGATTGGAACTGAATTACTGGTGTTAGTAGCTTTTTCCGTTTTGCTTACCAGATTTCCTTGAGGGATGTAGTTTATCCTTAGGATGGAGCATAGTGTCGTCATTGAGGTACAAAATTTTCTTCTACATGACGAGAATAGTTGACAAAGGATGAATAACGCCACACCCTTAAGGAGAACGCCATAATCCTATGATTTGTTTAGGTTAATGACTACACTATGGGATGGAGGATAGTGTTGGCACTAAGCTATGAATTTTCCTTTTGCCCAAGGCTATGCTTTACAAAATGTAAATAAAGTTGCACTTTTTAAGGAGAACGTCTTAATGTCATGATTTGTAGGTCAGCGTCGACACTATGAACACATTCATCCAAACTGACTGAAACTACTTAAAAAGAGGTCTCGACGGCTACCTTCCTTTGTGTATTACAAGGTTGACATCCTCAGGTAAGGACGAGAAGATCGACCCCGTCCCCTCATTCCTAGAAGGTTGACTAAAGGAGATCTCTACCGAAGTGATTGATGAGGCGAGAGTCTCTCACGGTTTGGATAACGATTGCCCTTCAGCGATTGCAGTGGACAAAGCGTCAAGGAAGGGAATAACCACACTATCCTTACGGATGGAGCATCTCCACCTAGTGATGGAGATCTGCTTTTTCCACGAACTTCATTTAACCGATAGCAGAAGTTCCTTGGAACCGTTTTTCATATTGCGTAAGGAAGAGGAATTACTGAGGGCTTATTCGTTAGCCTTGAACCCCAGTCCCGTGGATATGACCTAACTCTATCAGTCGAGGTCTAGTAGAGATTTTCATACATGTCTAAAAACTTTTGAGGTATCCATCCCCATGGAAGGACTTCCGCTCGGTTAACGTCCGTCCTAGTTAAAAATATTTAAGGGGGTGTCTATCCCATACCTCCTGAAGGGCGTTTCATTCTAAACTCTGATTAGTGTAAATCAACACTTCTGAAACTCATGTTAGCAAAAGCTTAATTTAGTCTCATAGGAGGTTAAGATTAAAGTGTTATCCACATGAGCCTATTTACGTTAGCAACAGCCGCGGCCCAGGGTTCAACCTCGGCCTTGCTTTCAACGTACATACCATTCATTGTCCTTATGCTCTTCTACGTTATACTCTTTCTCCCCGGTGTGGGGCAGAGGTTCCAGTCCTACTTCATAACCAAGGATATAGAACAAAGACTATTGGTACTTGAGAAATATGCTAATGAAGCTAAGGGAACTACTGAGAGACTGTTAAAGGAAAAGGGAGCCAAGGATCCCAAGGGACTCACTGAGAGGCTAGCAGAAATATTCGTTATAGATCCAGTGAGTGTGGAACCCACAGACATCATAAGTAGAATGAGACTGCTGATGAGAAGTGGACAAAACAAGGTCAAGGATATGATAAAACTATCAGTCCCTAAGGCAGACCCCGTGACTGTAAGTAAAATTGAGGTCTCAGCCGAAATAACCAACGCTCTTAACATGGTCTATAAGGTAGTAAGGCACTATCTTCTTCAGGCTAAGAAACTGAACAACTTCTATCTACTCTTCCAGTTACAAATGGTAGTTCCAATGCTTGTGAAGATAGCTGAGTCTTATGACAAGGCACACAAAACATTCGTAGAGGGTAAGCCGGTGGGAGATTCCCTTGGACCAATGGTTGCATCTCGTTTCCTCCTTAATTCTGAGAAGAAGTGGCAGGTAAGCGATGAGACCATAGCAGGGGAAACCTATTATGAAGGGAGGAGGTTAATAGTGGTCAAAGCTGAGGGACCAATGGCCACTGTTGGAACTCCTGGAGAGGCAGTGGAGAAGGTGGTAGAGGAGAATAAGGGGAGGGTAAAGAGGATAATAACAGTAGACGCAGCGCTGAAGTTGGAGGGAGAAAAAACGGGTAGTATAGCAGAAGGTACAGGTGTAGCAATGGGAGATCCTGGTCCAGAGAAGATAGCAATAGAGAGGGTGGCAGTAAGGTATGGAATACCAATAGATGCGCTGATAGTTAAAATGGGAATGGATGAGGCGATAATTGAAATGAGAAAGGAAATATATGATGCTGTGGATCCGGTTGTGGAGATGACCAAGCAAATAATCAAGGAGAGAACAGAGGAAGGAGATACTGTAGTGATAGTGGGAGTTGGAAATACAAGCGGCGTCGCTCAATGAGGTGATTTTATGTCAGAGCAAAAAAACCAGACCTCCACAGCCACAGTTGTGAAGTGCATGAGTTGTGACTACAATGTGGAGAGGGAGTATAGGGATGGAGATTATGTTATGAAAGTGGAGGGCACCTGTCCTAAGGATGGAGGGAAGCTCTACATCGCTGGCATATATATGAAGGAGGTCCGAAGGAAGTAAGTTTTTTAATCTGAAGGAGGTTCTGTTATTTTGTCCAACCGGCCATGGTGAACGGGTAACACCCGGACCCATTTCGAACCCGGAAGTTAAGCCGTTCACGTTCGGCTTGTCGTGGGACTCCGATAGGACCCGCAACTTGCCGAAGCCGGTATGGACTTATTATGTTCCTCTTCCTTTCACCCATGTGAAAAAGATATATGATGAGGCCCATGGATATATTGACCTTAACGAGATTGAGACCGCCGTAGTTGATAGTGACGTTTTCCAGAGGCTGAGAAGAATAAGACAGACTAGTCTAGCATACTTAGTATATCCTGGCGCTACACACACCAGGTTCAGTCACTCTCTGGGAACACTATACATGGCTGATAAGATAGGGAGGAAGATGTTCAACGAAGGAACGTTGGATCTTACAGATCTCAGTTATCTGAGAGTGGCAGCCCTCCTTCATGATATAGGTCAATTTCCCTTCAGCCACGCCATAGAGGGCTACTACTTATCCAAGTATGGAGAGGAAGGTAGCAATGAAAACCTAAGAACACTTATTCTTAAAGAGTCTGAGGAATTAAGGGAAGTTTTCCAGAAGCAGTCAGTTGACCTAAGGAAAGTGGAGGAGATCCTGGAGGGGCATAGCTACATCTCACCTATTATTGATAGTGATGTAGACGCAGATAGGCTTGACTACCTCATTAGGGACTCCAAACATACGGGAGTTTCTCTGGGTAACGTTGACACAGATAGACTCCTTGATACAATATCCTATGAGGAGGGACAGGTTGTAGTGAAGGATAAGGGAATACAGAGTTTAGAAAACTTTTACGTGGCAAGACTTCACATGTATCAGGCAGTCTACTATCATAAGACCATCTTAGGTTATGAACTTCTTCTGAGGAAGCTTTACGAGAAGTTAATCCCGCGCTGTTGTCCCAGTTTAGATTCATTAAAAGGGATAAGGGAGATGATAAGGTTGGGAACATTTGACATATGGGATGACGAATGGCTCTTCTCTAGACTCTATGATTCTCTATACGACGAAGAGCTCCCCGAGCAATTACGCACACTTATCAGGGCCTTTTTGACCAGAAGAGGACCCAAGGTCGTTTATGAAGAGGTACTTTACCGCGAGTCTAAGGAGGATCTCCATACAATAGTTAAGGACTTGGAGAAGGCAGGAATACCGGAGGACTCCATATATCCCTTCGAGGAAAGGATAAGGGTCATGAGGAAGGACTCCATAACTGTTCTCACCAAGGGCAGGAAGAGAAGGCTGTCAGACTACTCACAAACTATTCTAAGTGAGATGCCCGAGTCCATGTTAGTGAGAAGAATTTATGTTGACCACCAGTTTGTTAATAGAGCTAGGGAAGTGCTCAGATGATTAGGTTAATATTGGCCGATGTGGATGGTACCTTAACAATAGATAGGCAGACCTACTTATTAAACTTGGACGCAGTAAAAGCATTAAGAAGGGCGGAATCCTCCGGAGTTAAGGTTGGACTTGTTAGTGGGAACTCATATCCTGTGCTTAGGGGTCTTGCCCAATATATTGGGCTGACTGGAGGTGTGGTGGCTGAGAACGGTTGTGTTGCATTCCTCGGGAACTTAGAGAGGCTTTGCCCACCCCTCCCCAAGAACTTAGCTGAGGAGTTCGCTTTCACCTTCGGCCTGAGGCCGAGCTGGCAGAATCAGTTTAGAGAATCAGATTTCGCCTTCTATATATCCCCCAGTTTTGATGCCAAGGCTGCGGCTGAATGGGCCAAATCGAAGGGATTGATAATGAGATATAGTGGTTATGCTGTCCACATATCCGCTAATTCCAATGGGAAGGCTATAGGAGTAAGGAAAATAATTGAGATGGCAGGTCTTAGGAAGGAAGAAGTGGCTGGCATAGGAGACTCAAGCACAGACGTAGAACTCTTGGCCGAGGTCGGATTTCCAGTGGCCTTAGCCAACTCCACCTTGGATCTGAAACGTGTCTCTGCCCTCGTTACAGAGGGTGCCAGTGGGGAGGGCGTTGTGGAGCTTATCTCCAGACTCCTGGAGGAGGAAGTACAGTGAGCTCCGAGGAAATTAGGGAAGTGGCCTTGAGATATGCTCTCCTAAATGCGGTGGAGCATGGAGGGAGAGCCGATCCCAAGGCGGTGGTGTCCAAGGTGTTAGGGGAGAGACCAGACCTTAGGCCTAAGGCAAAGGAGATTGTGGAGCTAGTCAATCTAGTGGTCCAGGAGGTTAACTCCATGTCACCTGAGGCTCAACGATCTGCTGCATCTAGCATACCCACCCAAAGAAAAGTTGAGGACAGGAAGGAATTACCCAAGATATCCGAGCCGGTTATCACCAGATTTGCCCCAAATCCAGACGGTCCGCTCCACTTGGGAAACGCTAGGGCCGCCATCCTTTCCTATTATTATGCCTCCAACACTGGAGGTAAATTCATTCTAAGGTTCGACGACACCGACCCAAAGGTAAAGAGACCTATACGTGAAGCCTATGACTGGATAAGGGAGGATCTTAAATGGCTTGGCATTAAGTGGGATATTGAAGTTAGGGCCTCCTCCGATGAAAGAATGAATAGATATTATGAGGTGATTAGAGGCCTCATTGGAAAGGGAGCTGCGTATGTGGATAGATGCTCCAACTTTAAGGAACTCAGGGATAGTGGAAGTGCCTGTCCCCATAGGGATTCTCCAGTGGAGGACAACCTACACTCCCTTGACCTTATGCTAGAGGGAAGAATTAAGGAGGGGGAGGCGGTTGTAAGAATAAAGACTGACCTTAACGATCCAGACCCCTCCCAAAGGGATTGGGTGTTGTTAAGGGTTATCGACACTAAGAGGTCTCCTCATCCTTTAGTTGGGGACAGGTTCTGGGCGTGGCCAACCTATAATCTGGCCAGTTCAGTTGACGATCATGACTTCCAGATCACTCACGTGTTCAGGGCCAGGGAACATATGAGCAACGCCAGGAAACAACAGTGGGTCTATAAGTATATGGAATGGACCTACCCTAAGGTAATGGAGTTTGGCAGGGTTAAATTAGCGGGATTTGTAATGAGCAAATCTAAACTTAAGATGGGTGCAAGGGACGACTTCAGGGCTCCTACCCTGGCCGGATTGAGGCGGAGAGGTATTCTGCCCGAAACCATAATTGATGTTATATTGGATGTAGGGCTCAAGGTTACAGACGCGACAATAAGTATGCAGAACGTAGCCGCCATAAATAGAAAAAGGTTGGATCCAGTGGCTAAAAGGGTTATGGTGGTCACAGAACCGTTAAGGGTAACCTATAGGGGTGAGAAGGTTATCGCAACCGTACCATTGAATAAGACGGAGAGCAGGACCCTATCTTTGAACAATGGTGATCCATTATTGCTTGAAAAAGAGGATGCCCATGGCACGGTGAGACTCATGGGATTAACCAACGTTAAAATAGAGGGAGGAGAGGCCATACAGGTGCAGGGAGGGGTTGAGGAAGCCAGAAAGAAGGGGTATCCCATAGTACATTGGGTGAACGATGCGGTGAGCGTTAAATTGAAGATACTCTATAACGACTCTGAGAAGGACGCAGTAGGGGAGCAATACATTGGAAGACTGCATAAGGGGGAAATAGTTCAGCTGGTAAGGAAGGGGTTCGCGAGGGTCGATTGTGAGAAACCTCCTACCCTCATATATTCGCATGAGTGATTTTTTAAGCCGAGATCTTTCTTACTAATTGACTTAAAGAGGAGGAATGGAAATGTCAAAACCAGCCTATGTGAAGTTTGAGGTTCCCCAGGAGGTAGTCGACAGGGCATTGGAGGCCGTTAAGAGGGCAAAGGAAACAGGGAAAATAAAGAAGGGAACCAATGAGGCCACCAAGGCGGTGGAGAGAACTCACGCTAAGTTGGTGGTCATCGCCGAGGATGTACAACCTGAGGAAATAGTGATGCATTTACCTATCCTTTGCGACGAGAAGAAGATCCCATATATCTTTGTGCCCTCCAAGAAGGCCCTTGGTGAGGCCGCTGGTCTTCAAGTTCCGGCTTCAGCTGTAGCCATAGTTGACCCAGGCCAGGGAAAGGATATAGTTGATGAAGTTGCAAAGAGGGCCTCGGAACTAAGGGGAAAGCAGGAAGCCTGACGCGAGAAATTTTTTAAGGAATTGTATAACAGGACGAATTGGGCCGCGGTAGCTCAGTCGGTAGAGCGCCGGGCTGTTAACCCGGCGGTCGGAGGTTCGAGTCCTCCCCGCGGCGCCACTTTTGCATATTCTAAAGTGAGAGGTGAAGAGCAAGGGGAGTTATGCCCTGCTAGCGCCGTCGCTAACAGTTTCTGCTAGAGTGTGTCGATGGTGTCAACATTGACTTACAAATCATGAGATTAGGACGTTCCCTTGAGCGAAGAGTTATTCACTCCTTCTAAACCATTCTCGTCTGGTAGAAGAAAATTTAGTAGCTCAGTGTCTACACTATGACTCCTCGATTTTAGCTATGAAGTACCAGTTATCATAAACGGAGCGCTCCCCGTAAGGGATTACCCCTCAAGGGACGACGCTCATCATTCTCTTTACCTTTCCGTCAGTGGGCTTGCCCCTGGCTCAAGTTCGTCAATCATACTACGCTTAAATTCCTCTCGTCTGAGTTAGCTTAGTGTCTAGGAAAGCCAAACTCACAGCGTACGTCCTGGTATTCGTGCTATTGATCTCATGGCTTTTCCTCCTTTTCCAAAGGGAGGCCAACCCCAGCTCCACCAGGATCCAGAACGCGACACAAGGATCTACAAACGAGATCAACGCTACGCATGAGATGAGTGCGCCTCCACTCTCTTTCGCCGTCTACTACGGTCAGGTGAACCAGAGCGTGATATCCTAGCTTAACAACTTCTCCTTGGTCATCATCGACCCGACCCAAGTGAACTCCACGAGCCTGTCCCAAGTCCGCGCAACGAAAATAGCGTACCTAGATCTCGGGGAGCTCGCCAACATGTCCTTGGGGTCTTGTTTCCTGTCATCTAACGTAACCTTGGGCTATGACACCCAGTGGAACCAGTCCATAGTCAACGTATCGTCACCTGCCTGGGAAAGCTACATCGAATGCCAGGTGAGATACGTCATGTCCACGGGCTTTCAAGGGGTCATGTTTGACGACGTGGACGTAGCTGAGCAGTACCTGCAGACGGAACGGGGGATAATCAGCGTTATACACTGGGTCAGGGAGGAGTACCCCAATGCGATCATGGGAGTGAACAGGGGATTCCAAGTCCTACCTAACGTTTCCCATCTCATCAACTTCGTGCTCTTTGAGGATTACGGAACACGAGTTGTTTCTCCCAACAATGTAAGCTTCGCGAACTTCACTCAAGTTGAGAACCTCACGGCTTACGTGAGGAGTTACAACGTAACTGTCCTGGCTATGGGCTACGCACTCCACCCGTACGACGTGTACTACAACATGGTGAAGGATTTGGCCCAGGAGGAGTCAGTCCCGAGTTTCGTCACCAACTGGAACGTGTGTGCCATTTGGCAGCAGTAGGAGAAACGAAAAGAAGTTTTTGAATTGAGGAAGAGAATCCTACTAATCCGATCAAGTCACTCTACCTAGAGGATGAAGGAGAAAAGGATCCTGGAGAAATCCCTGCATCCCTTGATCGTTAGGATCAACACAATTATATGTACACTTAGATAAAAATATAAAAATTATTCTTATCAATAAGAGAAAATTTTTGTTTCTTATAAGAACGTAACGAATTAAAAGGCTTCTCTCGAGTTCATCACTGTGTCGAGAGTACCAATATTCGGCTATTAATGACGAGGTTAGGGCACTCTCGTTGAGAGTGTTAGGATTATTCATCCTTTGTGAGCCGTTCTTGCCCGATAGAAGAAAATTTCGTGGATTAGTGTCGACACTAAGGAGAAGGGAGCTTCTTTAGGATAGCAGATGTGGAGCAATCTGATGGCTCTAGGACAGGTTGAAGGTAGTCCGTCTTATCAATTCTGACCAGTTCATGGAACATTCCTATGTAGAACGCCAACTTGTCCTACCCTCACTGAAGGGATTCTGACTCATGGATTTATAGCTCTACAGTCCACCTCGTGCATAGGATGGACCCTTAGGCTCAATTTAGCCCTGACATTGTGTGGCCCTAACCTCAATGAGAGGTGACAAGCGTAGTTCTGTTGCCTAGCCTTCTCTATGAAGCTCGTCTTCCCGATCCTTAGGAAATCAGGTTCGCGGCTTTTATGCTTATGGAGCCTCTGCCTACAGAAACGCGCAGTGGGACGTAAAGCACAGTTCACAGGGATGATAGCCCACCACAAATATGTGTATTTGGCGTGTTGGAGTTAGTTCTGTTCTAATCAGGTTTTAATTTCATAGTGGGGGTCCCACTCATGTGATGTTCCTGTGGTGTACAGCAAGAGCGGCAGATTTGTATTAGGAGCACTGGCACTCACTGCCTTCTTAGATTCAGTAGGATTCGGTATTGTCATACCCCTTTTGCCATTCTATATCCAGAAATTTGGAGCGACGGCCCTGGAATTCGGCTTAGTGGTTTCAGTTTACTCCTTGGCTCAACTACTCTTCACCCCTTACGTTTCTAGATTGTCAGACATTAGGGGTAGAAAGTCTGTGCTTTCTTTGGGTGTCACCTCCGAGGTTTTGGGATACCTTCTCATAGCCTTCTCACCTTTCTTCCTTCTCATACTGTTGGCCAGGTTTATCACAGGAGCTCTCAATAGCAATTTACCAGTGATTTACTCTTACGTAACAGACGTTACCGCTCAGGAACAGAGAGCAAGGGCAGTTGGTCTCATAGGAGCCTCGTTTGGTCTCGGTTTCGTCTTAGGTCCATTCATAGGGGGTACTTTGGCACCCCTTGGCTATAGAGTTGCCTTCGTGGTGCCGGCCATGCTCAGCCTTATTAATTTACTATTTATAACAATATTTCTAAATAATAAGGTAGGGGAGCTATTGGTTAAGCCACCAACCATGCTTAAATCTTTCAGAGCTTCCAGGAAATTCTTTTTCATTTTCTTTGGTACTTACCTTGGCTTCTCGATACTTCAGGGTACCTTGGCCTATTATGGACAAATCCTTTACGGATGGGGGCCAATACAGGTAGGAATAGCGCTAGGGCTGGTGGGCATAGAACAGGCTATACTTCAATCAATCGTGGCCTACAGGGTAGTCAATAAGTTAGGTGAATACGTCACCACTGTCATTGGACTTGTTCTTAGTATCCTCTCCTATCTTCTTATATTTCTAGGATTTTCTGAAAATATACTTTATCTATCTCTCGCCTTGTTCGCCTTGGGCAATGGACTCTTCCAGAACGCTGCACTCACCTTGATCAGCAAAACGTTCTCTAAGGAGATGAGGGGAGCCTCCTTTGGGTTCTCTCAGTCTGCCACAGCTCTTGCTACCCTTATCGGTTTCCCACTGGGCGACTTCTTCCTTCAATATGTCTCAGTGAACTCCGAGTATGCCATTAGCGCCGTTGCCGCCTTCATAACATTAGTATATTTCTACTTTGCCTTTAAGGCTGACTTCCTCCCCGCTGGCGATGGTTCCCCTCATCCGGAGATACATCTCTGAGGGGC
>JAFMDM010000116.1 GCA_017857195.1 Methanobacteriota archaeon | reverse complement strand
TCCGTTTACCACTTCCACCCTGTACCATCTCCTCAAATACCTGAGGGCTCTCTCAACTGTTGGCCTCATTACCACGGAGGTTAGGCACCCAGGAAAGAGGAAGATCTCTGGTCTCTGGTCTCTATACTCCAGAGGGTCGTACACCTCCTTGACGAACTGTTTCAGTCTCAGAGACGTTGGCCCTGAACCTCTCATGGTTAACCTTAACGCCATGGCCAACGCTTTAGGTGATTCCAATAGCCTATGCATTCCGGCCGCCGCAGCGTCAGCCTTCCTGTGGGATGATATGAGGTTCCCATAGGGCACACCGCTTGGACAAGCCTCCTCGCACCTCCTACAGAAGACGCACGTCTCCAATCCCTGACTCTCTATACCCAATCTCATTGCCATTATTCTCCCCCTTGGGGAGTGGACCTCGGACCTGGTAACCACGTATGTTGGACATGCCTCAAGGCAGAAACCGCAGTGGACACATTCGTTCAACTCAATCACCCTCCCACAAGGTCCTTAGCTGTCCCACAGGTTCGCAGCCTTCCAACCTCAACATTTTACATTTGTTCAGTATCCTAGACCGATCGAAGACTTTCTTAACTCTCCTCATGGCCTCCAAGTCCTCCTCCGAGTAGTAGAACCCCATGAATCCGATCTTTTCCACCCCTATCCCATGTTCCCCACTGGGTACTCCTCCGCTCTCCACCGCGACCTTAGCGATCTCCCTGGCCGCATGTAATGCTCTCCGCAAGTTTTCGGGGTCCTGCGGGTCATATGGTACTAAGGGGTGTAGGTTCCCATCCCCAGCGTGGAATACGTTGGCCACCTTGACTGAATATCTCTCAGATATCTTGGATATCTGTTCAAGAACTTCAGGTAATTTGGTTATGAGGATGTTGTTATCCAGGGTGAGGTAGGCGGGAGAGACGGCACCCATTGCGGGGAACGCGCCCTTTCTTCCCCTCCAAAGTTTATCGGCCTCCTCCTGGCTCCTGGCCGTGATCACGCGGCCTCCGGCCTCATTGAAAGCGGCCTCGGTCCTCCTAATCTCCTCCTCCACCTGAGCTCCATATCCGTCCAACTCCACCAATATGATGGCCTCAGCTCTCGGGTAACCCGTCTTGAACTTACTTCTTTCCACCGCCTCTATGGAGTTCCTGTCCATCATCTCCATGGCGGCAGGAACTACTCCCCTTTGATATGTGTTTATTACCGCCTGTCCTGCGTCCCTCAAGGAATCGAACGTGCCCATTAGGGTCAACGTGGTAGCGGGCCTGGGGGTTAAACGCAATCTAGCCCTCAATACAACCCCCAGGGTGCCCTCGGCACCAACGAATATGCCAGCGTCATCCATTACACTCCTCCCTCCCACATCAATCACTTCTCCGTTGGTTAACATGACCCTCAGTCCCACCACGTGATTGAAGGTGGGGCCGTACTTCACCACGTGTATTCCTCCAGAGTCGTGGGATACGTTTCCACCTATTGATGAAACTGAGTAGCTGGAGGGGTCTGGTGCGTAGAATACGTCGGGGGGAGCGTTCTTCGTGACCATTATGTTCGCTATGCCAGGTCCAACGGTGATCTCCATTCCCTCCAGGCTGAGCACCCTGTTCAGTCTGCTCATTGAGACCACGACCTCGCCGTTAATTGGTATGGAGGCGCCGCTCAGACTGGTTCCCGTTCCCCTCACGACGAACGGTTCCCCCCTCATCAGTAAGGTCTTCACCACCTTCACGGCCTCCTCCTCGTTCTCAGGTAAAACCACCGCCTCAGGATCCCTCCCTGCTACCGTAAATCCGTCTAGAGAGTAGAGTCTTCGCTCTTCAGTGGTAATGACCCATTGCTCTCCAACCACGGAGCGAAGCTCCTGGAGCAATGACATGGTAGAATGTCTCTTTCCTAAGTTAAATACACACGGTGTTTTAAATTACCCAATCACTTAAATACCTCACGTGGACTGGACGTCGACCCTGGAGCGGGAGGTGAAGTTGAGGGAGGCTAAGGGTCCCTTCAAGTTCGTGGCGGAGCCCGAGACCTACGGCCAGGTCGCCTACGTACTTACCAACGCAAACAAATTCAAGTTCACAGTGACTCCTCTGGGTAGGGGGAGCCATCTCATTGGTCCTCCCAGGGGAAGCGACGTAGCCCTCTCCACTCTGAGGCTAAACGGTGTTGTGGAAGTTAGTAGGCCCAACTCCTTCGTCACCGTAAAGGCGGGGAGTGACTTCAACGAGGTTCAAAGGACGCTCTCAAAGGATGGACTCTTCCTTCCCTTCATCCATAACGGTACGGTGGGAGGATTGGCTTCAATAAACGCACCAGGGCCCTTCTCCACGTGGGCGGGCTTTCCCAGGAACGCTTTGCTGGGCTCGAGGTTGGTAACAGGATATGGGTCGCTCATATTATCTGGAGGCAGGACGGCCAAGTTCTCCAGCGGGTATAAGATATGGAAGGCCCTGTCCGGTACAATGGGATGGTTGGGTGTGTACGTTGAACTCACCTTCAGGACTCTCCCCTCACCTGAGGAGGTGAAGGTAGGTGAGGTGGGCGGGGAATGGCGTTCCATCCTGAGGTTCAGGCCGTGGGGTTTGCTCTTCAACGTGGAAGAAGGTAAGGGGAGGACCCTGGCCGTTTTCGCGGGAAGTAAGAACTATGTGGATTCGGTCCTCAGGGATGCTGGACTGCGGGAGACGGAAATGCCTAACCTGGAGTTGGATTGTCCCAAGGTGATCGGACTCCACGTAACCAGGGGCACTGAGGATCAAGTCCTCTCCTCCCTCTCCCCCAGCAGGGGGATAGGGTTCTTGGGTACTGGATACTCTAGGCTCTGTACCGAAGAGTCTGAGGGGTTTATTAGGTCCAAGATAAGGGGTTTCGCCGTGGTGGAGAGAGGGAAGGCCAAGGACTATTGGGGATTCTCGTCCACAGTTCTCTGTCTTCTAAAGGAGGCTCTGGATCCAGGAAGGGTTCTCTCCCCAGGTCTTTTCGACAACTGTCTTACAGGTTAAGTGGCAATCACTTATTAGGCATCGGATGCATAGTATTCTTGTGAGAACAATGAGTACCGTTCACCAAGTATATCTTGAAGTACAGTTAGACAAGAATGACATAATCAAGCTCGACGAGTTTGTTACACTGTGCGCCATTGAATCCTACGCTTAATATTTCTTCGAGAGTAGTTCCCTCCAAACCTTAGCACCTTCGTCCAGTCCGCTAACTACCTCATACCCCATGTACATCCAAGCCTGTAAACCTCCGGCCATGTAGTAGGCCTTTTTTCTATAGAGGTGGGGCATACCGAAGGTCGTGTAATACGCCCTATTCCCATGCTCACATATCACCGCCACGTCCTTATCCGCGAAGAAATCAGATAGTTCCTCCAGGTAGTTCATTGGAATTAGTACAGAACCTGGTATATGATGAGCGGCATACTCCTGTGGAGTGCGAATGTCAAGCATGAGCACCTTCCCTTGTTTCCACATTCGCCTTACCTCGGAGGGATATGAATATATTATGTGTCCGTAGAAGGGCGTATATGTGTTCTCCACTACCATCATGGTTGTTCGTGGGATAGAGGAGAGATCCCCTAAATCCTGTTCCTACTAATCGTAGCCTCCATAATTCCTACCAGGATTACATTATTTTTTGCTAAATAAGTTCAATTAAACTCAGGTTTCATCCTTCGGAACACCAGGCCGTAGTGATAGGGGCCCACATCGAACTCCGTCTCTAACAGGAAGTCCCTGAATTGTTTGATGTAATCTTCCTTGGACATTCTTAGACTAGGGGGAGGACCCATGGGTGCATCCTTCCTCCAGTCAACCACTATGACCTTTCCATCCCCTTTAAGGATCCTAAGGACCTCCATATAGGTTGCCTCCCTATCCATGTCGTGAAAGGAGTCGGCGAGGAGAACTATGTCAATTGAGTTGGGAGGAATTGAGGTCTTTGATGAATCTTCGTTAAGCACGATCGCGCCGTTCAATTTCCTTACGAACTCCAGCGACTTGGAGCTCCTATCGACGCAGTAGAGGGTGGAGGCTAACTTGATCAGTTCCCTGCAGTAGTAGCCAGGACCGCATCCCAACTCCGCCACAACTTCACCTCCCCTCAACAGCTTAGGTATGAACTTGGAGGGATCCTCGAACTTTGCCCTCTCGGGGCTTAGCAGAATCCTTATCATTTCTTCCTCGTTGTGCCTATGCATGTTTTCACTCGCTGACAGCTCTTATCATAGGTTTTATTGGTTCCTGGAGTACATTCCAGAGGTAGTCCACGGCGTTCTCCAGTATTCTCTCCCTCACCATTGAAAGGTTCTTCCAGTCGAAGAGGGAGGGCTCCAGGTAGCATGTGAGGCCGCAGGCGTTGCAACTCTCGAACTTAGACCAATCGTAGCTATTCCACAACTCCTCAATGTCTGTCTCCCATACCAGCGAACTTCCACTGTACTCGTTTAGGACGTAACACGGAGTGACTATCCTCCCCTGGGGGTCCACGTTTATGGTTAGCCACGGCTTGCACTTCCACGGTCTTCCTCCGTACCATGACAATAGAATTGACTCAAAGTACTCCTTTGAGTTAACTATTGGCTCCCCGCTCAGTTTCATTTTAAGTAAGGTAAGGAGCACCTCCCTCAGTCTCTCCCTTTCCGGTGACAACTTTTCCGCCGTACTGTAGTCGTAGGATGGCTGGAAGCTCACCGACACCCCAAGTTCCTTGGCGAGGTTTACCATATTTACCGCTTGGTCCATGTTTTCTGAGCCCAGGGTCACATTAATTGTGGTCTCAACGTAATCCTTGGCTACTTTTATCCCCTCAACTGTTCTCATGAATGCTCCCTCCACCCCCCTTATTTTGTCGTGTACTTCTCCAATCCCATCCAAGGAAACAAATAGGTTCTCCAAATAGCGTCTAACTTCCATGAATCTGTCCTTGAGCATCAGGCCGTTGGTTACAAGGGATGTATGAAATCTGTCGTGAGATTCCCTTAGAATTTCCGGCAGGTCCCTTCTAAGGAAGGGCTCTCCACCCTCGAATCCCATGAACAACACCCCGGCGTCCGCTAACGTATTCATCATCTTTACCTCCTCCTGAAGGGAAAGCAGTCTTTGGTCCTTCCTCCTCCAGAAGGGACACATCCTGCAACGGAGGTTGCAGGAGTAGAGTAGTTTGTGCCCTGCAATGAGTGGGAGCCTCGACCCCCTTGCCTCCCTCACCCCCCTTAGAATTCCTCTAAGTAACACTGGCCTAAAGGTGGCCATGACATATGATCTTCTACCAGTTTAAAATAGATTCCCACTAATCTCATTAACAAAGTCAATGGCAGATTCAAGGAAGCCCACTATGATGGTGTAGACGAAAAGCTACTTCTCCCCCTCTCAACAAGTGCCTTTAACTTTCTGGGGGGTTAAGGGGGCGGAAGTCCCCCTCCGTGAGGTGGGGGA
>JAFMDM010000115.1 GCA_017857195.1 Methanobacteriota archaeon | reverse complement strand
ACCTTAGACATAACCTCCGCGGATTTTCCCTTCAACGCCCTGAGCATCAACTCGTTGAGGTTACTTAATGGCGAAGACTATCTTGTCCCTCAGCTTAGTGCTGAGAAGAACCATGTAATCCGCGAGGGAGGACGCCATGGGAGAGGAGTTCGGCATCACTATTACTGGCTCTCCGTTGGCCGACACAAGCCTAGCCAGAGTTGAAACGTCCTTCACCAATCCCAAGGGAACCGTCTTAATTGACTTTATCCTCATTTGGTTTGTCAATATATCCACAATCTGGGGTTCCAAAAGCTCCTCCAACCTCTGCCTAATCTCCTCCTCGTTGCTCTGGGGGCCTGTCCTCCCCTCCGTCTTCGCCATCTTAAGGCTCACTGCTCTATATCCCCCCTCCACCGCCAGACCAACCAGATTTATCCTAGGTGTAAGGTGGAGGGGATTCATTTTCTATCAGAAATAGTTACACCACAAGAGATTAAAGCCTTTCTCCCCTTCGTATAGAATGACCTCCTCAAGTTAGCCATAAAATCTCTGGAAAGCTTTAAATACATGTAATACATGTCAGACATATGTCTCAGGAAAGCGGCGGTGAGGAGAAACCCAGGACAATAAGGGGAATAGACCCCGACCTCTACGATAGGGCCTTAGCCCTTTCGAGACAAACTGGAAAGACAGTGGGACAGGTGATAAATGACGCACTGAGCAACCTTCTCAACACCTTTGACTCCACCGTGAATAAGGTGCAGGAAGTTGGAAGGGCCTTCGTTGAGGGGATGCAGGAAGGGAGGGGGGAACTCATTGTCATATCCAACGTTGATGAGCTTGAGGTCACCAGGGACGAACTTACTTCCTTGGGTAAGCAGGTCCTCTTCAGGAACGTGAGGAGGCTCATTCTTACCGAGGACGTGGACAGGGAAACCTTTGAGAAATACGTGAACTCCATTGTTCAAGTGGATGAACTTATTGTGAGGAACAAGTCGCTCTCCAAGCTGGCCGTCCTACAGCGGTGTAGGTTCGTAAAAAAGGTGACCAGTTAAGCGGGAAAAAACTTAATCCAGAGGATCAAAGATAGACCCATGCTGAAGGTAACGTTCTTCCACGACGTCATATGTCCCTTCTGTTACGTCACCTCCAAGAGGTTAAGGAAGGTCGCGCCTGAGTTTAAGATTGAAGTTCTGCATAAATCCTTTTCCATAATATCCTCCCTTGAGGACCTGAAGTTTGTGGCCCCGGACGTGGAGAGTGTAAGGGAGTTCTTCAAGAGCGAATTCTCAATCCTCAAGAGGTTCTTCCCAGACTACGAGGAGGAGAAGGTGATCTCAAGGGGCAAACTCGGTTATGTATGGTCAATGCCACCCCTAATGGCGTGTAAGGCGGCCGAGTTCCAGAGGGGTCCTCAGGGGTATTGGGACTACTTCGACAGGGCCCAGGACGCTTTCTTCCTGGAGGGAAGGAACGTTGCTGATAAGGAGGTGTTGCTCTCAATTGCAGAGGAGCTTGGATTCGACCTGAGACAGTTTAAGGAGGACATGGAAGCCAAGAAAACCAAGCTGGCCGTGGTCTCGGACGAGGAGGAGGCCAGGGCCATGGGCATAAGAGGGGTGCCGGCACTCATATTGAACGACCAGTGGCTCCTGAGGGGAGTTCCAACGGAGGAGAAGCTCAGGGACGTGTTCTCCGACCTTGAGGCCCACGGCGAGCCAAAGAAGGTTAAATTGAAGGCTTACTGGGAGAAGGATGAGTGAGCGATGATGAGATGAAAGATTTGATGGATGATTTCCACTCAGCTCACTCTGAGCAGAAAGTAGTGGACCATATGGTAAAGGCGGTGGCCGAGCACTTGAAGGACGGGGAGTTGGTTTACGTGGGTCTAAACTCTTTCATTCCGCTCCTTGCCTCCTTCATGGCCAGGGACCTAATGAAGAAGAAGGTAAGGATAGCCGGGGTCTCTGAATCTTACGATCCGCCGCCAATTACCCTCTCCCCTTCCACGGGACAACCGTCAACCGAGGCACCTGTGATGACAACCGTTGACATATTCGACTTAGCTCAACGTGGTAGGCTTGACGTTATGTTCTTTGGTCCGGCCCAGGTGGACGGAGAACTGAACGTGAACATCTCCATCATAGGAGATCCCTCTAAGCCTAAGGTTAGGCTCCCAGGAGGGGCGGCCACGGCCTTCCTCCTACCCCTTGCCAAGAGGGTCTTTCTATGGAACGTCAATCACTCCAGGGTCCTGGTTCCCAAGGTGGATTTCATAACAGGTACCGCGAGGAATTCCCATAACCAGGTAATGTTGTTCACTGATCTCGGCTGTCTAAGTTACGACAGGGAAGAGAGAGCCTGGTCGCTCCTACATACTTTCCCCTGGAGCAATTTCTCCATGATCAAAGATATGACGAAAATTCCCATTCTGGACAGGGTTGAGGGACAGGTCGTCCTCACCAAGGAGGACCAGGATTTTCTAGACCAACTGGATCCCCAGGGACTACGCACTATCTTAGAGAAATAGTTAAATAGTAGTTATTCCAATCTATTTTCATGGATCTTGAGAGGGATGTGGAGAAGAATTACAGGGCTGAACTCGAGGGCGAATTGACCTATAGGTCGCTCGCCGACGCAGAGTCGGACTCTCGCCTAAGGGACCTTCTAGAAGAAATATCTAAGGCCGAGGGAACCCATGCGTCTCTTTGGGCAGAAATGGCGGAGAGGAGGGGGGTGAAACTTAAGGGGCTCGGTTGGACAAGTAGGTTGAAGATTAAGTCACTTGTCCTCCTCAGGAAGGTCGCCGGGATCTCCTTGGTGGTGAAGATCTTGGAAGCTGGGGAGGAAGGGGACATGGAGAAGTACAGCAGACTCCTCAAGGATGAAAGGTTCAGCGAGGAGGAGAGGGACGTTCTCAAACGTATACTGGAGGATGAGGTGGTGCATGAGGAACTGCTCACCTCCCAACAATTCAAGGTTGAAAACGTTAGAGACGCGGTCTACGGTGTGAGTGATGGTCTGGTGGAGGTGCTGGCTGCGGTCTCCGGGCTCTCTGGCTTCATTTCATCACCGGAGCTTGTGGCTCTAGGCGGACTCATTGTGGGACTCTCCGGAACCCTCTCCATGTCAGTTGGGTCCTATCTGTCCACCAAGTCGGAGATAGAGTCTGCCCAGTCAGAGAGGAGGAAGGCGGAGATGCAGTCGTCCATAGACAAGGATGCCCTTCAGGAGAGATTGAGGCAGGTGCTGATCGACAAGGGTCTAGATCCAAATATGGCATCAAAGGCCTCGAGGACCCTTAAGGACGTCGCCCAGGAGGTGGTGGCACCTGAGCCTCAGGGCAGTCCATTGAGGAGCGCCGGGGTGACAGCGGCATCCTACGTGATTGGGGCGGTGATTCCTGTGCTGGCGTTCCTTTTTGGGTTGAGCGGCCTCATGGGTCTGGTGACTTCTTACCTGGTCACCGGAGTTTCCACCATGATAGTTGGCTCGCTTATAGGAATTGTTAGCGACGTCAATCCCCTGAGGAAGGGGGCCGAGATGACGATTCTGGCCTTGGGCGCGGCGTTGGCAACCCACGGGGTTGGCTTGTTAGCTCAACATTACCTCCACCTTGTCATTTGAGCTTCACTGCATGGACCAACCATACTCCCTCCCTCACCTCCGCCCTGATCACGTTGAATCTCCAGGAGAGTATGGACGAAAGCAAAACTGGATCCACGCCTCCATGGCTGGGATCCCTGGTCATACCAAGGATCTTCCCACCCTTCTTGAGCACCCTATGTGCCTCGCTCACGACCTCATGCTCTGCCAACTCTCCCATCACTATGCCGTCAATTGACTGATCCCTGAAGGGGAGAGGAAGTAGAGACCCCAACTGTTCCCCTTCATTCATTATCTCAAACCAAGGTTCGCTCCAAGCTATTATTCCTCCTCCTGGGGCAGGGTAGCCAAGCTGTACCACCTTTCCGGAGAGTTCGTGCGGCGGGAAGCTCGGAGGCTCACTTGGTTTGAGGTCTATGACGTTAGCGATCCTCTCCAACATAACCCTCTCTCCCCAGGCCACTCCTCTTCCCACTAGAATTGATGGTTGAAGTTTCAGGAGCGTCTCCATCCTTCTGAACCTCCATTCCTTGTCGTCCAATAGGTTTGCCATCCAAGCAGGGGAAATAACGCCGTCTCTACTCATCCTAAGCAACGAGAGGGAAAATGTATTTCGTCGTACATATTTCTTTCTATGCCCTTTACAGTCCATGAGTTGTATTCAACATATAACGCTGGTGAAACTAACTTTCGCAGTGAGAAGGTATCTATGTATGGTGCTTTTAGTGAATTAGCCATGATTGATGAGAAGCGGAAAGCGACTCAATAGGGCTTGGTCTCCCTAATTGTTAAAAAAGGTAACGAGGACGCGTCCAACAAAGGAAGTAAAGGTCTCTACGAGAATGGCAAGATCCAGTTTCTCTCTTAACCATACTCCAGGTCGGCCAGGGCCTCATAGTCCGTGTCATATAGTCCAAACATGGAAGTGGGTGAGGCCCCTCCTGGAGACTCCACTACTGCAGTCACGTGTTCTGCAGATATTGTTGGCCTCTTTCCCTTGAAGTAATCTGGATGGACTATCCTTTCTGCAGTTATTATCACCCTATTTGCCGCCCTGGCCTTTAGGTCATCCTCGTAAATAGGCCCAAGGATTTCTGCGTTCCCATTGGGGTCTGCGTAGTGGACGTGTATTACGGCAATGTCAGGGGCGATTGCCTTCACCGCAAGCTCCTCCTCTCCTGTGAACGGATCCTTGATCACCTTCCAAGTTCCCTCCCTGTCGTGGATCCTGACCAAGTCGGATCCGATTATTCCCCTCATAACACTGAAGTTCACCCCCGAGGCCCCAGCCCTGAGACCTGCAATGAAGGCTCCGCAACTGTCCTCCAGGAACTCCACCTCTCCTGCTTCCACCTTCATCCTGAAGTACCTGGGTATGCCGAACCATTCCATGGACGCCATGGCGGCCCTCACTTTGGTCACTATCCCTTCCCTGAGGAGGACCTCCAAAGCGACCCCTGGCTCCCTGTCCACGAACCTCAAATCCCTAACCTCGGACTTCACTAAACCGTGTATGAAGGACATGGGATTTCTGTGAATGGACATCCCGCTAACAGTTATCTCGTCCCCTTCCCTCACCAGGGATAGGGCGTCTCCCATGGAAACTAGTTTCATTACGTTAATTTCCATCGGAGGCTTATAACAGTTCGGGAGAAACTGGACCACGAAGGCGAGCAAGTCACTCACCAACTAATATCTCGGTAGCAGGTCTCCTGATTTACACAATAGATGGGTTAATGGGGCGAAAAACTTCACCTTTCGACGCGTGGATGGATAGTCACTTTAACTTTCTGGGGGATTAAGGGGGCGGAAGTCCCCCTCCGTGAGGTGGGGGATGAATACCCCCCTTACAG
>JAFMDM010000013.1 GCA_017857195.1 Methanobacteriota archaeon | reverse complement strand
TACCAACTTCGCCTTCCTAACCACAGTTAAACTCTCTGACCCATTGGAGGATACCATAGAATATGGCAAAAGTATAGCTAGACTCATGACTAGGCTAGGTGGGGAGAAACCAATAGTTCAGAGGCTTATGGACTTGGAAAAGGGAAGGAGAAGCACTTGGGACAGGATAAGTAAGTCAACAGTGAAGCCTACTCTTAGGGATGTCACTCCTGGGGACATAAGTATGGGGCTACCGTTTAGAATAGTGGAGGACCTAATGGAAGGGCTCCAAAGACTGGATAATGTTGCGCCTGGCGTCTACTCGTCTAACACATTGCTTTACGCGCCAGAGATAAAGTACTATAGTATGAGGGCTATAGTAGATAGAAATATGGAAACAGTCGTAGACAACCTGTTCGTGGCTGGAGACGGGGTAGGACTTTCTAGGGGAATAAACGTGGCCGCCGCTACAGGGATCTTGGCTGCCAGAGGGATTGGTCTTAAGTTGGGACTTTAGCTGGACATAGAAGGTGCAACGCTTACCGCTGAATTCATTATTTCTAGTGCGCAGATGTGATTTCAGGTACATGTGAAATTATCAGAGATTGGTGAAATGGAATTCATTAATACTGTAGTGAAGAAGATATTAGGAGTCTCCAAGTTAGATGACGTATATCATCTGGATGGAACGGTGTATAAGCTAGACGGCTTTCCCTTGTCTTTCAAGATGGATGGAATGGACACCTATGACTTAGGGTGGAAGGCAGTAACGGCAGGCATCAGTGACGTGATGGGGAAGGGCAGTATACCTTTACAGGTCATGGTCTCTGTGGGGCTTAACCCCAATATGGAACTCCAAGATGCTCTATCCCTATTTGAAGGAGTAGGGGATTCCGTCAAGTATTATGGAGCTAATTATGTAGGTGGGGACACAAACGGAACAAACGGAGATGGCTGGATTGATGTGGCGATAATAGGTAAGGCACAATGTTACAAACCTTTATCGGAAATAAAGGAGGGAGACGTAATAGTTTTAACAAATCCCATCGGTTCTACCTCTGCTGTTTTCATATCGAAAATATTAAGTATAAATGTTCCTTCTCAATTTCTTCTTCAACTAAAGCACCCCATAGTTAATAGACACCTTCCAGGGGCAATGAAGGAAATGTGCCATATGATTTCCTCATCTACCGATCTAAGTGACGGACTTCTAATATCATTGCTCAAGGCCTCAGAGGCTTCTGGATGTGGAATGAACTTGGAAATACTACCGTTCAGAAAAGACGTCTTACAATATATTAACTCTCTCAGGCTCGACTCACTGCAATTACTTAAGTATGGTGGAGAAGAATACGAGACTCTCATCTTCACAAATCCACTCGGTGTAGAATCATTAATGGAGAAATTGAGACTATTTGGTATGAGACCTTTGATATTGGGAAGAGCGATCAAGGAAACCGGCATTTACCTCAAGGGGGAAAAAATGAAACCAATGGGTTGGGACAACTTCAAAGGATGGAGTTAACCAGATAATCCGCTTACTAGGAGAAACATCTTATATACTAGTTAAAGAGATTACCCAAACATGGCACAAACAGCGCAGGAACAGAGGTTCACTCTGCTGCCAGCGCCGTCTAAATTCGAAGAAGGCGTAGTCAAATTCGGAGACAGGGACATAAAGATAGGCGGTCCTCTTCCCAAGTTGGGAGAAGATGAAAAACTGATAAGAGTAACTCACTCCCTATGCCCTGCATGTTATAGATTACTGCCTGCTACTATATTCGAGAAAGAGAAAAGGCTATTCATAAGGAAGGTGTGCCCTGACCACGGGGAATTCGAGGACCTTTACTACGGAGACGTAGGGATGTACTATAAGTTCGACTATTGGGAGTATGAGGGTAAGGGTCCTAAGGTTCCATATGTGGACCTCAAGTCACCTTGTCCATACAACTGTGGACTATGCCCAATGCATCACCAGCACTCAGCCCTTGTTAACCTAGTGATAACGAATAGATGCGATCAATCTTGCTGGTATTGCTTCTTCTATGCTGAAAAGGCCGGATATGTGTTCGAGCCTTCTCAAGAGCAGATTAGGTTCATGGTAGAGCAGCTAAAGAGACAAGGGGCCACAATGGTAATACAGATAACAGGAGGAGAGCCAACTCTAAGAGAAGATCTAGTGGAGGTTGTAAAAATAGTTAAGGATGCTGGTGTTAAACACATACAGCTGAATACATGGGGAGGAACCTTTGCAAAGATGTATGCGGAGGATCCTGAAAGAGCGGTTAGGTTCGCGAGAGCAATAAGGGAAGCCGGCGTAAATACGATATACATGAGCTTTGACGGAACAACCAGGAAGACCAATCCAAAGAATCACTGGGAGATGCCTTACACACTGGATGTCTTTAGGAAGGCTGGGATGACGAGTGTGGTTCTTGTCCCAACCGTCATTAAGACAGTGAACGACCATGACCTTGGTAACATAATTAGATTCGCTGCCAGAAACATGGATGTTGTTAGAGCTATCAACTTCCAGCCCGTGAGCCTCACAGGAATGATGAAGAGGAATATGAGGGCCAAGTTTAGGATAACAATTCCTGAAATATTGAAGAACATAGAGGAACAGACCAATGGAGAAATAACTAGAGATAGTTGGTATCCAATAGGGACCTCCGTGGTATTCTCTAAACTAGTTGAAGCCTTGACTGGAAAGGATCAATTTGAGATGGCGAATCATCCATCTTGTGGAGCAGGGAGCTACATATACGTAGAATGGAGAGGAGGAGAACCACACTTTATTCCAATTTCAAAGTTCATAGATCTTGAAGGGATTCTGGAATACCTAAAGGAGAAGACAGAGGAAATAAGGGAGGGCGCGAATAAGTACGTGACTGGAATGAAGCTCGTATACAACCTGAGGAAGTTCATAGATAAGAAGTACGGGCCAAAGGACTTCGACGTATGGAAGATGCTTTACAATATAATTGTCAATCACAACTACTCAGCTCTAGGAGAGTGGCACTACAGGACGCTATTCCTAGGCAACATGCACTTCATGGATCTATACAACTATGACGTTCAAAGAGTAATGAGATGTGATATACACTATGTAACCCCAGACGGAAGAGTTATACCATTCTGTACTTATAACGTCCTTAACGATCTGTACAGAGATAAGATCCTTAAGGAGTATCAGGTGTCACTGGAAGATTGGGTAAAGAAATTCGGTGAGAACAGCATAGGGGACTCAATGAAATATAAGAGGGCTGTGGGAGCACTCGAAAAAGGAGAGACCTATAAGGAGACCTATAAGGGTTTCCAGATAATGTGATTTGAACTACATCAACGTTTCTTCTTTTATTTTTTCTTCTTTTATTCTCGGTGAATCCCCTAGGCTATAGTCTGGAAGATGCTCTATTTTTATACTTAAGTACGACCTCATTACCACATTCGCATAACTTGGAATCAAGAAGTTGTAGAATTGGAGCCTCAGGTCCAGAAAACCCCTCCCCTTCCACCAAAGAACGACCATTGCCAAAAATTTTTGGTGATATTGTAACTCTCAATTCATCGAAGCAATTATCTCTTATAATGCTCCATATTAGTTTCCCTCCTCCCTCAACCATTACTTTATTGACCCCAAATGATACATTGAGATCATTCATAACTTCACAGACACGTCCATTAAACAATCTAATTGGAACTCCTCGTGAAGCCAATTCATCAATGGTGACTTGCGAAGGAGAAACAGCATAGACGACTAGGTTACCCCCCTTAAATATTCTCCTCTCGGGACCAAGTTCTGCCTTTGTAGATATTATTACCCTTAAAGGACTCCTTCCTCTGGCGTACTTCAGTTCCAACTTAGGATCGTCAACTCTTATGGTGTTAGCTCCCACCATCAAAGCGTCAACCTCGGCCCTAAGAATATGCTGCCTAACTTTATCATGTGGACAGCTTAGCTCACTATAACCTGTCTTGGTAGCTAATCTCCCATCTATGGAGGTAGTAGTGAAAATAATAACGTAAGGTCTCATCTTAGGAAATCATCCAGGCTTATCTCCCTCTTAGGTTTTTTAATAGAAGGGTTGGGCTCTAACGACTTGAACCAGACCCTTGCCTCACACCTACTCCTCGCGGAGCAAGTTAAACAACAATAGCTACATACCAGTATGTTCTTTATTGGACAGCTCTTTAGCAAAGACTCTTTTCCGCAGGACTCACAATGAAGGTCATATAGCAATCAGTTCACTTTGATACAGTTATTGATGTTACATAAATAGCTTATACGGTCTCCTAAGGGTGAGGCTATGGTTGAACCGATGATTAAGACATCCATATACCTAACAACCATGGCACCCAGTGTAGGAGTCTTCGCTAAAAACAACGACACACCATCTAGGAAGGTTTCCCTACCCTCGAGTTCCAGACTCACCCTTGATGGCTTGTAAGAACTACCCATACACTCTCCTCTCCTAAGACCCATGGAGTCAGGATAGTGTGAAACTACCTTGCTACGTCTTAGAAAGGAAGAAAGGTCCCCAATGGATGCAGCAGAGGTCGGAGCGCAACTAGTAGCGATCAGATACGAAGGCTCCTCACCTGAAGTGAGCTCTAATACGGCGCCGAGTATGGCCTCGACGGACTGAGGAGGACCCCCATCGATCATTATCCATCCATCAACTCCCCTTATCAGATAAGATCGCGGCCCTTGCGGGGGGACAACTGCATAAATGCCGCTGGAAACTCTGTAGAAGCTCATAGCCTTAATATGGCCCTTACATTCTTACTATATAATAGCGAATCCTCCCATGCCCTTCCAACACCTACCAATGTTAGTACACCAACCACAGTAGAGCTGGCTTTTTCCATAAGTCTAATAAGCGCTTGAACTGTCTTGCCAGATCTAATTACGTCGTCCACGATAAGTATTCTATCTCCCCTTTCCACTAAATCCTTCTTTAAATAGAAGGTGGATACCATGCTGTTAAGTTCCCTTACCGCCTCCTCATAATAGTCAATATAGGTCGACTCTTTGTATTTCTTAACAATAACTAAAGGCCTCCTCAGAGAGTGAGCGGTCATTGCACCTAGGGCTATACCGTTGACAGCGGGAGTAACTACCTTGTCCACATCACTTCTAGATAACATTTTCTCCACAATATTAAGAATTATTATTGTTAATAAGTTTGGGTAGAAGAGAATCTTGCTCGTATCTACAAAGTTATCGTCATGGATAACTACTTTCTCCTTAAAGAACCTGTCGATGAAGTCCTCTGACCTGACCTTCCTGAGGATTTCTCTAGCTTGAATTTCACTTGGTATAGTGGCACCATTTGTATAACGACACAATAGACTTTCCTGTATGTCCAGGACGTTCGAAAGTTCCTTGTATGTGAAAGCCTTCTTCAACTCCTTTAGCGTCTCCACTGCCATTATTCGCGTCCTTAACTCTTCTTCCTTCCTGTCCTTCCCAGTTAGCAATTAATACGCCCCTTACGCTTCGATATATGGGATGAGCTGGGTATTAAGTTCTGCAATCGATGATGAGAAACCCACGCGGTGACCACTCCGCAAAAGTAAGTATTTCCCAACAGTAAAAATTGGGAGAAGCCAGGAAATTGGGACACCGCATAGGACTCAAGTCCCAGCCACTGTTAACCGTTAGCTTATAATGGCAACACGGCACATGAGATAAAGTGAGTGTCAATGAGCTCAATAGAATTGAAGAAGCTTAGGCAACCAATTGTCACGGTCCTGGGGCACGTGGATCATGGGAAAACAAGTTTGTTAGATAAGATTAGAGGAACAGCGGTTGTAAGAAAAGAGGCCGGCGAAATGACACAGGAGGTTGGAGCCAGCGTGGTTCCAAGGTCTGTAATTCAACAGGTATCCGAACCATTAAAAAATATAATACCTTTGAAGTTAGAAATTCCAGGACTTCTATTCATAGACACTCCAGGTCATGAACTCTTCTCCAACCTTAGAAGAAGAGGTGGAAGTGTAGCGGACATAGCCATAGTGGTGGTTGATATAACTGAGGGATTTCAGAAACAGACCTTCGAATCTATCCAGATACTTAAGGATAGGAAGGTTCCGTTTTTGATAGCAGCTAATAAAATAGACAGAATCCCAGGTTGGCAACCCAACTCCAATCAACCCTTCACTGTTTCCATTTCAAAGCAAAACAGAGAAGTGCAGACGAGGTTAGACAACCTGATCTATAGACTGGTTACGGACCTGGCTCAAATGGGCTTTAACGCGGAGAGATACGATAGGGTTAGGGACTTCACGAGGACCGTCACAATAGTCCCAGTATCTGCTAAAACTGGTGAAGGGGTGGCCGAACTCTTAGCCTTACTAGCAGGGCTATCCCAAAGGTATATGGAGAACAGGCTGAAGTTCGTTCAGGGTCCAGCAAAGGGAGTAGTGATGGAGGTCAAGGAGGAGGTTGGATTAGGATACACAATTGATGTCATAGTGTATGATGGAATACTCAGAAAGAATGATGTAATAGTGTTGGCAGGCCTAAACGGTCCCATTGTCACAAAGGTGAAGAGTATATTACTTCCCAAACCGCTTCAGGACATAAGGATCGCTAAAACAGATTTCACCAGTATCGATGAGGTTATAGCTGCGGCGGGAGTTAAGGTAGCGGCACCAAACCTCGAGGAAGCAATAGCAGGTTCCCCTCTATATGTGGCTGAGGACCAGGGAAGAGTGGAGCAACTCAAGAAGAATGTGGAGGAAGAAGTATCAAGCGTCAAAATATTCAACAAGGAGATCTCAGGAGTGGTAATCAAGTCTGACAGCTTAGGAACCCTTGAGGCCATAGTAAGTGCGATAAATGGAAAGGGTATTCCAATCAGACTGGCTGATGTAGGTCCCATATCAAAAAGGGATGTTCTAGAGGCTAAACTCACTGAGGACGAGGCATATAGGGTCATTCTTGCGTTCAGGGTTAAACCCATAACTGGTGTGGATCTAACTGGTGTTAAACTTATCACAAATGACATAATATATCAATTAATAGATGAATTAGAAAAATATATAAATGAAGTCAGAGAGAGAGAAAAGAGGAGGACGCTGGATAGTATAACATTGCCAGGCAAGCTAAAGATATTGCCAGGATTTGTATTCAGGAGGAGTGACCCAATCATCGTAGGTGTGGAAGTGCTGGGAGGAGTCCTAAAACCAGGATATGTGTTAATAGACAAGGAAGGAAAAGAGATAGGTCAAATACTCCAAATCCAAGACAAAAAGAAGTCCTTAGAGAGGGTATCAAAGGGAATGGAAGTCGCTATTTCTATTAAGAGTGGCTTGATGGTCGGTCGCCATATTAACGAAGGTGATGTCCTTTACACCAATGTAACTGGAGAGGAGCTCACTACACTATTTAAGCGGTTCAGGGAGTCCATAACCCCCGATATGATGGAAACCATTGAAGAGATCGTGAAAATTAAGAGAAGAGAAGATCCGTTGTTCGCAATATCAATCTTAAACTAACAAATATTAATTATAATATAAGATTTAGCTAAAAAATACCGAACTTTCATATTGAACCTTCTCGGCGGAGTCAGAGGCATGGATCACGTTCTCTGACTTCGATAAGGCCAAATCTGCTCTTATGGTACCGGGAGAGGCTTCTTTAGGATCAGTGGAGCCTATCATTCTCCTCACCACAGAAACCGCCTCATCACTCTCAACGATCATTGCCACCACAGGCCCAGAAGTGACGTAAGACACCAATTCTTCAAAGAAGGGCTTCCCTTTATGTTCGGCATATAGCTTCTCAGCTCTCGCTCTATCCAATCTGTCCATTTTCATCTGTATTATTTTCATCCCTCTTTTTTCAAATCTTCCTATGATCTCTCCTATAAGACCCCTGCGTACTCCATCCGGTTTAATCATCACAAAGGTCCTTTGGATGGCCACTTTATCTCACCTTAGTATAGAATTTAGTCCACTTGAGTTTCTTGGGATCCTTCTTGTATTCTAACATGTATTTTCTGCATCTTGATGAGCAGAACCAGAGAATGGTACCATCGTTCTTTATATGCATGCTCCCAGTACCAGGTGAAATCTCGTGCCCACAAAAACTGCAGTTCCTTATAGACACCATGGCGTCTCACCGTAGTAGCAAAGTGCGAAGTATTTAAATTGAACTGTAGTGGTAAGGTGGAGGATAAACATGAGTGAAAAAACGAAGGCTCAGTCGACAATAATTGAAGAGTTCGGCTTTCCAGCTGAAGTGATAAGGATAATTGATAAGACGGGAGTCACAGGAGAAATTACCCAAGTCATGGTGAGGGTTCTAGAGGGGAGAGATAAGGGGAGGATTTTGACGAGAAACGTAAAGGGATCAGTCAGGATAGGCGACATTCTAATGCTCAGAGAGACAGAAAGAGAGGCTAGGAAACTGACCACAAAGAGCTGAAGGTTCTTGATATGCCACTCTTCAAAGTCGATACCCCACTGGCCAGGCATATTCTAACCCAGTTGAGGGACAAGAATACAAATCAAGTATTATTTAGAAAGAACCTTGTAAGACTTGGTCGTCTTTTGGGCTATGCCATAGCTAACACAATGGAGGTTGAGGAATTAATGGTGGAGACACCTCTTAATGTCTACGCAAGGGGAATTAGAATCTCTGGGCTCGATCATGTAGTAATAATCAATGTAATGAGAGCAGCTACGCCACTGGTGGAAGGGTTACTTAAGGCCTTTCCCTCTGCAAGGCAAGGAGTTGTAGTGGCTAAAAGAAGAGAAGAGAAGTTCGAAACTTCCCCAAAGGAGATGCAGGTTGACATACATTACTATAAATTTCCTGAGATACGGGAGGAAGACAACATAATAGTGGCTGACCCTATGTTGGCCACTGGGAGCACATTGTTGAATGTCATGAAATTACTAGAAAAGGAAAAAGTTAGAAGGCGCTATATAGCTTCCGTTCTTTCCTCACAATATGGTGTGGAAAGGGTCATGTCAGAACATCCAGGGGTGTATCTTTTCACAGTGGATATAGATCCAGAGATAAACTCAATGGGTTACATAGTTCCAGGATTAGGGGATGCAGGTGACAGAGCCTTCGGATGAGAGGCTGCTTGAGTTAGCTAAGATAGCCGCGAGTAAAGCCTACGCTCCTTACTCAAACTTCAAGGTAGGGGCGGCCTTACTAGCCTCAAGCGGAGAAGTATACACTGGGGCTAACGTAGAAAACGGATCCTATGGACTGTCCATTTGTGCTGAACGAGTTGTGGTAACTAAGGCTGTCTCGTCTGGTGAGCTAAAGATTAAGAAGATAGCAGTAGTAAGAGAGAACGGGGAGGGAGTCTTCCCCTGTGGAGCCTGTAGGCAAGTGATCTGGGAGTTTGACGATGGAACCCAGGTAATTACAGTGAAGGAGGGAAGGCTAATTAAAGTATCAATAAATGAATTACTGCCAGAGGCGTTCCGGCTGAGGTGATGTATTTGACAATGATAGGATTAGAGGTTCATACACACTTAACTTCATTGAAGACCAAACTTTTCTGTTCTTGCCCTTCGGATTATGTAGGTAAACCACCTAACTCCAACGTTTGCCCTGTTTGTCTGGGGCTCCCGGGAGCCATACCTGTATTCAATGAGACTGCCCTGAAGTTCGCGTTGATGGTAGGATTAGCGTTGGGCTCTAGAATATCGGACAGAATCACATTCGTTAGGAAACATTATTTCTATCCAGATATGAGCAAAAATTATCAGATCTCCCAATATGATGGACCCGGAACCGAAGCCGTTGCCATGGGTGGAGAGGTTAAACTTAGAGATAAGAAGATCAGGATAAGGAGAATAAACATAGAGGAAGATCCAGCAAAATCCATTTATCCCACAGGCTCCATGCTGACCAGCACCTACACAATGCTGGACTACAATAGATCAGGAGTAGGAATGCTGGAAATAGTGACCGAGCCAGACATGAGTGAGCCGCGAGAGGCAAGGGAATTCATCGAGAAGCTCAGATCAATATTGGAACACCTGGGTGTATGCGATGGTTCCATAGAGGGAGCTATAAGGGCCGACGCAAACGTTTCAGTGGAAGGAGGAGAAAGGGTAGAAGTTAAGAACATAGGTTCTGCTAAGGACGTTGAATCTGCTATAACCTATGAGATCTCAAGACAAAGGGCTGCCGTATCTCAAGGGCTTGGAGTAAGAAGAGAAACTAGACATTGGGATAGTGAAAGAAGAGTCACTGTGCCACTAAGAACGAAAGAAACGGACGAGGACTATAGATACTTTCCAGACCCTGACCTACCTCCAATACAAGTCACCGCCAGCCTTATAGAGGACATCAAGAGCTCCATGCCGGAACTTCCAGATCAAAGAATACAAAGGTTCATGGCCCAATATGGAATAAACGAGTATAACGCAACGGTTTTGGTAATGGATAAGGGTCTAGCGGACTTCTATGAACGAGTAACATTGCATTACAATAATTACCCTAAAGTAGCCAGTCTTCTTATAAATGACTATCTAAGGTGGCTCAATGAAAAAGACATGAAAATTTCCCAATCGAAAGCTGGACCAGAACAAGTAGCTGAGCTGCTAAGAATGTTAGAAAATGGCACAATCACCATAAAAATAGCCAAGGAGTTTCTGCCAAGGATGATCTATGAAGGGAAATCGCCAAGGGAGCTCATGGAAGCTACAAACATGACCGCACTAAGGGACATGACGATCTTAGAGGATATCGTAAATCAGGTTTTGGCGGAAAACCCAGAGGTCGTAAAGAAGGCAAAGGCTGATTCCAAGGTGATTCACTTTCTAGTGGGCCAGGTAATGAAAAAGACAGGGAAAAGAGCTGAGCCAGAAACCGTATATAAGCTCATCGAAGAAAAAATAGCAAGAATTTAAGGACCCAAACCATCACCTTTGCAAGAATGAAGCTTTTATATGTAGCCCTGTACTATGTAGTTTCAGCTCATAGGTGTTACGTGGATGCGTTCTAGTACAAAAAAGAAAGTAGATCCTCTTTCATATCATCTAACACCGAAACATGAACTACTTACAGCAGAGCAGGCATTTGAGGTCTTGAAGTCGTTAGGGGTTACCCCAGATCAGCTACCTTGGATGAGAGCGTCAGACCCTGTGGCCAAGGCGATAGGCGCTAGGCCAGGTGATCTAGTTAAAGTAACCAGAAAGAATCCACTAGGCGGCGAGGTAGTAATTTATAGGTACATAATAAGCGGATAGGTGAACGATTTGCTTGGCCTAGAAGATCGTTGGGCATTAATGCAATCATACTTCAAGTCAAAGGGGCTTGCCAGACAACACCTAGACTCATTTAATGATTTTGTAGAAGGTAGACTCCAAGAAATTATAGATGAACAAGGTGAAATAACCACAGAGATACAAGGGCTCAAGATAAAGTTAGGTAAGATTAGGGTGGGAAGACCAAGGGTTAGGGAATATGACAGAGGAGAGCATGAGATAACGCCGATGGAAGCACGGCTAAGGAACCTCACTTATGCCGCACCTCTGTTCTTAACCATGACACCAGTTGAAAACAACATAGAGGGGGAACCAACTGAGGTGTACATAGGGGATCTCCCCATAATGATAAAGTCGAGCATAGATCCCACCTCTCAACTTTCTCCAGACGAGATGATAGCAATAGGGGAGGATCCGAAGGATCCAGGAGGCTATTTCATAATAAACGGCACAGAGAAGGTAATTGTCATACAGGAAGACCTTGCCACAAACAGAGTCCTAGTAGACTACGGTAAGCCTGGAAGTAACATTACTCATACGGCTAAGGTTATCTCCAGTGCGGCAGGTTATAGATTACCTATAACTGTGGAGAGGGTTAAGGACGGTTCCATACAAGTGTCATTTTCAGCTCTTCCAGGGAAGGTCCCATTTGGCGTTTTCATGAGAGCCCTGGGGGTGGCCACAGACAAAGACATTGTGTATATGGTTTCCCTCGATCCAGAGGTGCAGAATGAACTACTTCCCTCACTGGAACAGGCAAACTCCATCACAACTGTTGAGGATGCCTTGGACTTCATAGGGAATAGAATAGCTATTGGACAGAAGAGAGAAAACAGAATCCAAAAGGCGGAACAAGTAATAGACAAATACTTCCTTCCACATATAGGAACACAACCAATTGATAGGCGTCGGAAAGCGTTCTACTTAGCGTTCATTGTTAACAAGGTAATAGAACTGAGCCTGGGGAGAATAGAACCTGACGATAAGGACCATTACGCTAACAAGAGACTTAAGTTGGCGGGAGACTTGTTTTCAAGCCTATTCAGGGTAGCCTTCAGAGCCTTCATAAAGGATCTACAGTATCAACTGGAGAAATCTAGACTGAGAGCAAGGAGGTTGGTCCTAGGTTCCTTGGTTAGGGCCGATATAGTCACTGAAAGGATAAGGCACGCTCTCGCCACTGGTAACTGGGTGGGAGGGAGGACAGGAGTTAGTCAGTTGCTAGATAGAACTAATTGGATATCTACACTAAGCCATCTAAGAAGGGTTATCTCCTCCTTAGCGAGGGGACAACCACACTTCGAAGCTAGAGATCTTCATGGCACTCAGTGGGGGAGGATGTGTCCCTTCGAAACTCCAGAGGGTCCTAACAGCGGACTTGTAAAGAACTTAGCTCTGATGTCCCAAATTTCTGTAGGTATTAGCGAAAAAATAGTGGAAAGACTTCTAAAAGAGATAGGAGTTGTGGACATTGAGGAGGTTGTTAGGAAGGTCTCAGAGGATGAGATCGATCAGAGCGAGTATAATAATTGGAGTAAGGTGGTATTAAATGGAAGGCTCATAGGATATCATGAGGATGGAGAATCCCTGGTCAGGGAAATCAGATCAAGGAGAAGAAAAGGAGAAATAAACAATGAGGTAAATGTTGCATACATTAGTACTGAATATGGAAATGAAGTCAGAATAAACTGTGACTCAGGCAGAGTGAGAAGGCCGCTCTTGGTGCTTGAAAATGGCGAGACTTCGGTTAGTGAAAGCGATATAGCACGACTAAAGAGCGGTGAGATAGGATTCGATGATCTAGTCAGGGAAGGAAAGATTGAGTATATAGATCCAGAGGAAGAGGAAAACCTATACGTGGCGATCAACGCCGAGGAAATCACGGCAGAACATACCCATCTTGAGATATGGCCTCCGACTATGTTGGGTATAACGGCCTCAATGATTCCATATCCCGAACACAACCAGTCCCCTAGGAACACATATCAATCAGCCATGGCTAAACAGGCATTGGGACTCTATGCTGCTAACTATCAATTGAGGACGGATACAAGAGCTCACCTACTGCATTACCCCCAGAAGCCATTGGTGAAGACGAGGGTATTAGACGAAATAGGATACAACTACAGACCGGCAGGGAACAACGCGGTATTCGCCATAATGTCTTTTACAGGATACAACATGGAGGACGCCATACTACTAAACAAGTCCTCGGTTGAGAGAGGAATGTATAGATCAACATTCTTCAGACTTTACAGCAGTGAGGAAGTCAAGTATCCTGGAGGACAGGAAGATAAGGTGGTGGTCCCTGAGCCTGGAGTAAGAGGATACAAGGGTAAGGAGTATTATAGACTATTAGAGGATAACGGCATAGTTTCACCAGAGATGGAGATAAAGGGAGGAGACGTCCTAATTGGAAAAGTAAGTCCACCAAGGTTCCTTCAAGAATTCAAGGAACTCAGTGCAGAACAGGCCAAGAGAGACACCTCCATCATAACTAGACATGGAGAAGTGGGGATTGTGGACTTAGTCATGATTAGTGACACTTCTGAAGGTAACAAATTGGTCAAAGTTAGAGTTAGAGACTTAAGAATACCAGAGCTAGGCGATAAGTTCGCCTCTAGACATGGGCAGAAAGGTGTGGTGGGACTTCTCATTCCTCAGGCTGACATGCCATATACAACTGAGGGGATCGTACCAGACATAATTCTCAATCCCCACGCATTCCCCTCAAGAATGACGTTAGGCCAATTAATGGAAGCCATAGCGGGAAAGTATGCGTCGCTTACGGGAAATACGGTGGATGCCTCTCCATTCTACAAGATGCCTATGGATGAAATACAATCTAGACTCATGGAATTCGGACATTTGCCTGACTCAACAGAGGTTGTATATGATGGACGCACTGGTGAGAAGGTAAGAAACAGAATATTCTTTGGAGTAGTGTACTATCAGAAGCTGCATCACATGGTGGCCGACAAAATACATGCAAGGGCGAGAGGTCCAGTACAGATCCTTACAAGACAACCCACTGAAGGAAGGGCCAGGGAGGGAGGTTTGAGGTTTGGGGAAATGGAGAGGGATTGCCTTATAGGATACGGTGCGGCCATGCTAATTAAGGACAGACTTCTAGACAATGCTGACAAGGCAGCAATATATATTTGTGAACAATGCGGATACGTCGGATGGTTCGATAGAAATAAGGGGAGATATGTATGTCCACTTCATGGAGACAAGACCACGCTCTATCCCGTGACCATTTCTTATGCCTTCAAGTTGCTGGTACAGGAGCTGTTGAGCATGGCAATAGCCCCCAGGTTAGTTCTTGGAGAGAAGGTGAGCTAAATGGAAGACAAGGTGATTAAGGGAGTAGGATTTGGTATACTTTCTCCAGACGAAATAAGGAAAATATCGGTAACTGCCATAATAACATCAGAGGTCTATGATGAAGATGGAACCCCGATAGAAGGGGGTGTAATGGATCCTAGGCTTGGAGTCATAGAACCAGGGCAAAAATGCCCAACCTGTGGTAATCAGCTAGGCCAATGTCCAGGACATTTCGGTCATATCGAACTAGTTAGACCTGTGGTACACATTGGTTTCGTAAAACATGTCAATGACTTTCTCTCCGCCACATGCAGAAAATGCGGAAGGATAAAACTACCAGAGGAGGAGATAGATAGATATCTTAAGATATACAGGGCCATCCAATCCAGATGGCAATCTGCGTCAAAAAGACTAGTTGACTACGTTAAGAAGACTGCGAGTAAGGCTACCACCTGTCCTCACTGTGGAACAGAACAACTAAAGATAAAGCTAGAGAAGCCCATAACCTTTTACGAAGAAGGAAAAGAAGGACTAACTAAGTTAACTCCCTCAGATATAAGGGAAAGGTTGGAGAGAATACAAGATAAGGATGTAGAGCTAATGGGACTTAATCCTAAGACCAGTAGACCAGAACTCATGGTACTAACCGTCTTACCAGTTCCTCCAGTTACCATGAGACCTTCAATAATGATTGAAAGCGGTATAAGAGCAGAGGACGATTTAACCCATAAGTTAGTTGACATAATCAGGATAAATGAAAGGCTTAAGGAGAGTATAGACGCAGGAGCACCCCAGTTAATAATTGAGGATCTCTGGGACCTCCTGCAGTATCACATCTCCACTTACTTCGACAATGAGATCCCTGGACTACCTCCAGCTAAACATAGATCTGGTAGGCCACTTAGAACATTAGCCCAGAGATTAAAGGGAAAAGAGGGAAGGTTCAGAGGAAACCTGTCAGGTAAGAGGGTCGACTTCTCAGCTAGGACAGTGATCTCTCCAGATCCGAGCATAAGTATAGATGAAGTTGGTGTTCCAACAGACGTGGCTAAGATTCTAACAGTTCCTGAGAAGGTAACGGATTGGAATATAGAGGAAATGCGTCAGCTTGTCATGAATGGACCAGAGAAGTGGCCTGGAGCTAACTATATAATAAGGCCTGATGGTAGGAGAGTTGACCTTAGATATGTTAAGGATAGAAAGGCATTGGCTGAGGGATTGACTCCGAACTACATAGTTGAGAGACACATAATGAATAACGACGTGGTCCTATTCAATAGACAACCCTCACTGCACAGAATTTCCATAATGGCCCATAGGGCAAGGGTTCTTCCAGGGAGGACATTTAGATTGAACTTACTGGTATGTCCTCCATACAATGCTGACTTCGATGGAGACGAAATGAACCTTCATACGCCTCAATCTGAGGAGGCTGTAGCAGAGGCCAAGGAATTGATGACCGTACACAAGAATATTCTGACTCCCAGATACGGAGGACCCATTATGGGAGGAACCCAAGACTACATAAGCGGAGCATACCTAATGACAGTAAAGACCACATTATTAACAAAGGAAGAGCTGTCGAAGCTATTGGGTCCCGTAAAGTACTCTGGAGATGTCCCAGAACCAGCTATCCTATCCCCACGGCCCTATTGGACTGGGAAGCAAGTGGTGAGCATGTTCCTCCCCGATAACTTCAACTTCCGTGGTCCTGCCAATGTGTCCAGCGGAACCAGAATATGTAAGGACGAGGACTGCCCACATGATTCATTCATTCTAATAAAGAAAGGAAAATTATTAACAGGTGTCTTTGATAAAAAAGGACTAGGCAACCAGCAGCCAGAGAGCGTTCTTCACTGGTTAATTAAGGAATACCCTGAGGACTATGGACTTTGGATAATGGATAATCTCTTCAAATTATTCATAAGGTTCGCAGAGATAAGAGGACTCACAATGACGTATAACGACGTGAAAATACCTGCTGAAGCAGTGTCCAAAATAGCGGAGCAATCCAAGGAAACCAGAAAGGAGATTGAGAACCTCATAGCGAAATTCGAAAGAGGTGAACTTGAGCCCATACCAGGAAGGACGCTAGAGGAAAGCCTAGAAAATTATATCCTTGATGCTTTAGATAAACTGAGAAATAGTGCTGGAGAGACTGGATCAAGTTATCTTGATCCATTCAACAACGCATATATAATGGCAAGGACAGGTGCTAGAGGCAGCCTTCTCAATCTAACGCAGATGAGCGCTATGTTAGGTCAGCAGTCAATAAGAGGAGAAAGAATAAAGAGGGGGTATAAGGGAAGAGTGATCCCACATTTCAAGCAAGGTGACATCTCACCAGAAGCCAGGGGGTTCATATACTCCAGCTTCAGTAGGGGACTGAATCCCATTGAGATGTTCTTCCACGCCGCAGCTGGTAGAGAGGGGCTAGTAGACACCGCCGTGAGGACCTCCCAGAGTGGATATATGCAGAGAAGGTTGATCAATGCGTTGTCTGACGTTAGGCTAGAGTATGACGGAACAGTGAGAAACATAAGCGGAGACCTTATCCAGACCTTCTATGGTTACGACGGCGTTCATCCCATGAAAAGTGTTCACGGGAAGGCAATAGACATTAATAGGGCCATAGAGAGGGTTGTGGGTTGGAAGAGGTGAGTAAATGCTAACTGAAGCGGCGGCGAAGCGCTTAGATCAAAAACTATCAGAACTAAGTAACCTTCTGTCTCCAAAGATGATAGAGGACATTAGGAAAGCGCTTAGCTCTCATCAAGTGGAAATGTCAGAGGATGAAGTGGATCAAATACTTGATATTATAGTCCACGACTATGTTGGTTCCCTCGTAGAAGCAGGTGAACCTGTGGGAGTCATATCAGCGCAATCTATAGGAGAACCTGGAACGCAAATGACACTTAGAACGTTCCACTACGCAGGAGTTAGAGAATTGAACGTAACTCTTGGTCTCCCAAGGTTGATTGAGATAGTGGATGCCAGAAAGATACCCTCAACTCCAATGATGACTATATACTTAACTGACGAATATAAGGACAACAGGGAGAAAGCCCTCGATGCGGCAAGAAAGATTGAATTTACGAAGGTAGAGAACGTCATAGCCTCCACCAGCATGGACATATCATCTATGTCAATAACGTTCAGGTTAGATCCAGATCTCATGGAGGACAAGGGAGTAACGAAGGAGGATGTCAAGAAGGTGATTTCCAGACTAAAGATTGGAGAGTATACTGTGGAGGAAGATGGAGAGTATACTCTCATATTGAATTTTGCCACATTGGAGAACGTCTCCTCGCTCTTCAAGGTGAGAGAGAAGGTATTGTCATCTAAACTAAAGGGCGTGAAGGGAATAAAGAGAGCCATAGTGCAGAAGAGAGGAAACGAATATGTGATAATAACAGACGGATCCAACCTAGAAGGTGTGATAGGAGTGAAGGGAATAGACGTCACAAGGATCGAAACCAATAACATTCACGAGGTGGAGCAACTATTCGGAGTAGAGGCGGCAAGGGAACTCATAGTCAGAGAAATAAAACGTGTGTTAGACGAACAAGGCCTAGACGTAGATATTAGACACATAATATTGGTCTCAGATATAATGAGCAGAACAGGAGTAATCAGACAAATTGGTAGACATGGGATTTCTGGTGAAAAACTAAGTGTTCTGGCCAGAGCATCCTTCGAAGTCACGGTTAAACATCTACTTGAGGCTGCTGCCAAGGGAGAGATGGAAGAATTTAAAGGGGTAATGGAAAACATAATTATCGGTCAGCCTATATCGGTGGGAACAGGAATGGTTGAACTTTCCATGAAGTTGAGGTGATAATGTTGTCTCAAACAATATCCTTCGAATCCGAGCTCAAAAGACTTTTGAAAACGGGAAAGGTAGTAATGGGTGCCAAGGAGTCTCTTGGTGTAGTTAGAAACGGTAAGGCAAAGGCAGTGATAGTATCGACTTTCCTCAAGGAAGAATTGAAGGAAGAACTACTAAGACATGCAGAACTGTCTGAAATCGCGGTCTACGAGTATGGCGGATCTGGGTGGGAACTTGGCACGCTCTGTGGTAAGCCATATATGATCTCCGCCATAGCCATAACCGACTTTGGGGACTCCAGGTTAGAGCAGATAATCAAGAGGTGAAGATTTGCCTGAAATTAAGTTAACGCCTGAGGGCATGCGTTTTCTTTCACTTTTTCAGGATTTTACAAAGGTGACAGCGAAGGATTGTATAATAGACGACGAGAGCAATAGGATAGTCTTTCTTGTGGATCCACAAGATATGGGGATAGCCATAGGAAAAAATGGGACAAACATCAAGAGACTTAAGAAAGTATTAAACAAGGAAGTTGAGGTCGTAGCATTTAGTAATAACTTAGAGGAGATGGTAAAGAACCTAATGATGCCAGCAAGAGTCAGAAGCATAAGGTTGGTTCAGACAGATTCCAAGAAGACGGTCTACATAACTGTGGCAGGAGAGGATAAGGGGCTTGCAATAGGCAAGAGTGGAAAGAATGTGAGTAGGGCAAAACTTATATTGAAAAGGTACATGGATGTGGACAGCGTAGTGATCGTGTAGGTGGTTAAATGCCAGGTAGTAAATCTCCAAAGGGGCTCTTTGCGGCCAGGAAATTAAAGGTAAAGAGGCTACGTTTCAGATGGAGCCAGAGAAGCTTTAAGAACCGCATGCTAGGTCTTAAGGAAAAATACGATCCGTTAGGTAAAACTCCCATGGCTAGAGGAGTCGTGTTAGAAAAGGTGGGAGTGGAATCTAGGCAACCAAATTCCGCTGTGAGGAAGTGTGTAAGAGTGCAGCTTGTTAGAAATAGCAGGGTCGTCACGGCCTTCGTACCAGGAGACGGTGGTGTGAATTTTATAGATGAACATGACGAAGTAATAGTGGCAGGCATAGGCGGAACATTGGGTAAGTCCATGGGTGACTTGCCAGGGGTCAGATATAAGGTAGTAATGGTAAATGGCGTATCGCTGGATGCTCTATATAGAGGGAAGAAGCAAAAGCCAGTTAGATAATTCAGAGGACTCAACCATTACTGCTCATCTCCTTCTCTTGGTCGTCAACTAATTGTTTCTTTACGTAGATCTTAGTCTTGGATAGTAGAGCCAGATATATTGCATGGCTAGGTATCATCGTCTTCTGGATTAGGACGCCGCCGAACTTTATGCCGACAGTTGCACTATAGACACCAAAATCCCTATTCAAATTATCTATTATTACTGTGTCAATCCTTTTCTCTAGATAATCTGTTATATCATTGAACATAAGTAGAATATCATATATGCTCTCCCTATCACCATAGTTAGTCAACCCCTTCAGTTTGTTTATAGCAATAACTATTTCCGCAGGAACATTTAGAAGGTTGAATTGTCTGCCATCGTTTAGGTAACACACAATGACCGGGACTGAAGGGGAGACTGGAAGAAAGAATGCCTCCACTCTGTCCACTTTTATAATGTCCCGGTTGGACTCTAACTCCATCCATAATACTTAGAGCCTCCCCCTATTTACACTTGATCAATGTCTTGATCAAAATACGGACAAGCCTGCTAGGTAGAGCCCTAATGCGCCACGAGTAAATATTTATTCCATTCCTCCTTCTACCACCTGAATTGGAGTCGCAGCTTGACATAAGGCTATTCGGCAAATGGGATACAAAGGTAGAAATAAGAGATCCGAGCCTCAAAAAGTATATCTCCCTAAGTCCGGTTTACTTACCTCATAGCGGAGGTAGACACGAACATAGAAGGTTTGGAAAGTCTAGGGTATCTATTACTGAAAGACTCATAAATAATATCATGAGGCCTGGTAAAAACAAGGGAAAGAAGATATTAGCCTATAACATTGTAAAGATGGCCTTCGAAATTATAGCGGGAAAAACTGGAGAGAATCCGCTGCAGGTACTAGTGAGGGCAATAGAAAACAGTGCTCCTAGGGAGGAAACTACGAGGATCATGTATGGAGGAATAGTGTACTATGTGGCTGTGGATATTTCACCACAGCGGAGGGTTGACCTGGCTCTCAGGCATATTGTGGAAGGGGCAAGTGCAGCGGCTTTCAACAATCCGAGACCCATAGAAGAAGCTCTGGCTGACGAAATAATCAGCGCGGCAACAGGAGACCAGAAGAGTTTTGCAGTGAAAAGGAAAGAGGAGATAGAGAGGATAGCTCTGAGCTCTAGATAGGATAGATACATCATTAGGAACTAAAAACTTTTAACTACGTCTCCTTATGCTTTCGTCAAGAGGTGTTTCAATGTCTCAGAAGCCCCACATTAATATCATCGTGATAGGGCACGTAGACCACGGTAAGAGCACCCTCATAGGCAGACTACTGCTTGAGAGGGGATTTATAGACGACAAGACCCTAAAGGAGGCCGAGGAAGCGGCCAAAAAACTCGGAAAGGAGACAGAGAAGTATGCTTTCCTGCTCGATAAACTAAAGGAAGAGAGGGAGAGAGGCGTAACGATATCCCTTAGCTTCATGAAGTTCGAGACGCAGAGATACTTTTTCACGGTCATAGACGCTCCTGGACATAGAGACTTCGTAAAGAACATGATAACTGGAGCTAGCCAAGCGGATGCAGCAATACTGGCAGTTTCTGCCAGAAAGGGTGAATTCGAGGCAGGAATGAGCCTTGAGGGACAGACTAGAGAGCACGTAATCTTGGCCAAGACTATGGGAATAAACCAGCTCATAGTTGCAATAACTAAGATAGACCTCACAGAGCCGCCCTACGACGAGAAGAGGTACAAGGAAGTCGTAGACACAATGAGTAAGTTCATGGCAAGATGGTATGACATGAATAAGGTCAAGTTTGTCCCAGTGGTTTCCACCACTGGCGAAAACATAGTGAAGAAATCGGAGAATATGAAATGGTATAACGGTCCTACCCTTGAGCAACTCCTTGATATGATAGAGATACCTCCCAAGCCAATTGACAAGCCACTAAGGCTCCCCATTCAGGACGTGTACTCCATATCCGGAGTAGGTACGGTACCTGTTGGAAGAGTAGAAACCGGGGTCATAAAGGCCGGCGACAAGGTGGTGTTCATGCCAGCAGGGAAGGTTGGCGAGGTCAGATCTCTTGAGACCCACCACACAAAGCTTGAGAAAGCCGAGCCTGGAGACAACATTGGTTTCAACGTTAGAGGTGTGGAGAAGAAAGACATCAAGAGAGGAGATGTAGTAGGCCATCCGACTAACCCACCAACTGTTGCGGATGAATTCCAGGCAAGGATAATAGTGCTCTGGCACCCCACTGCAATAACAGAAGGGTATACCCCAGTTCTTCATCTACATACGGCCAGTGTAGCATGCATGATTAATCAGATAGAGTCTAAACTGGACCCCAAGACGGGTAAAGAAGTAGAAAAGAATCCACAATTCATTAAGCAAGGTGATACGGCAATAGTAAAGTTCAAGCCAATTAGGCCGTTATGTGTGGAGAAGTTCAGCGAGTTTCCAGCTCTCGGCAGATTCGCCATGAGAGATATGGGCAAAACCGTGGGAGTAGGAGTAGTAACCGAGGTTAAACCTACTAAAATAGAGATAAAGTAAACTTTTTAGGTGCATTTCATGCCAAGCAAAGCTAGGATAAGGCTCTGGAGTACCAACGTAGATAATCTAAATTACGTGGTAGGTCAAATAAGGACAATAGCTGAGAAGACCGGAGTCAACATAAGGGGGCCTATACCACTCCCCAGAAACACCATGTTAGTGCCAGTAATGAGACTACCTCATGGTGAGGGGAGAAAGAAGTGGGAAAAATGGGAAATGAGACTCCACAAGAGGATAATCGATTTGTCGGCCGATGAAAGAGCAATGAGACAACTAATGAGAGTAAAAGTTCCTGAGGATGTGTACATAGAAATAGAACTGATCTAAGCGACAGATGCCGGGGTGCCCGAGCGGTCAAGGGGCTGGCCTGGAGAGCCAGTAGGCGAAAGCCTTCGCGGGTTCGAATCCCGCCCCCGGCGCCTTCTCCTGCTGAAAGCTTTTACTATACTAGATCTTTACTAACAGCTCAATGTTGTTTGGAAAAAGAGTGGTTGTAACTTCATCAACTCGCGGCATTGGGAGGGGTGTGGCAGAGGCTTTTCTTAGGGCGGGAGCTAAGGTCTTCATAGGTTCTAGGGATCCCACTGCGGTGAAGGATGCTATTACTTCTCTAAGGAAAATAGCTCCCTCAGTCTGGGGAAGTCAGTTAGATTTGACTTCTCCAGATTCGGTGGAGTTCTTTATAGAACAGGTAACGAGCAAGTTAGGATACGTGGATATCCTTATATTAAACTCAGGTAACCCCTCTAACGAACCAGCAAATTTCTCAGAAACAACAATGGACGATTGGACTAGTTCTGTAAATCTTTTTCTCCTGAGCCCAATACGATTAATTCGAGGATTTGTTGGGGGAATGAAGGAGAGGCATTGGGGCAGAATAATATTCCTTTCCTCATATACCGTAAAGGAGCCTAAGGACTTCTTCTCGCTCGCCGACGTCTCAAGGGCACCTCTAATCCAATTGACCAAGATATTAAGTAGGGAACTTGGGGAATTTGGGATCACTGTTAATACAATTCTAATGGGTACGTTCCTAACTCCTGGCGCCAAGAAGTCCATTGAGCTCCTAGCAAGAAGAAGGGGTAAAGCCTTTGAGGAAGTATGGAACGAGGAAGTCTTGAAGCCTATACCAATAAAGAGAATAGGAGATCCTGTAAGAGATCTTGGTTCCCTGCTCATCTTTCTATGCCAAGATGAGGGCAGCTATATAACAGGTGGCTACATCTTGTCAGACGGTGGTGTTACACAAGCGGTTTGACTAGGTGAGAGGAACTCAAAAAAGGGTAAAATCTATTTAAAAAGAATATAAGAAGTAATAGCCAGCTGACACAATCGCCGTACGGGAAGCTCTTTAGGTAACTTGGATTAAGATAATCCTCTAGGTTCTAAAAGCGTCCTTTAGCTACCACGTTAAAAGACTCATGGTATTACTAATTAGATGAGTCATGAAAAGGTTTATTACATGGCTCATTTAGGTTATAATGATCAGCAATGCCAGCCGGAAAGAAAAACGTGAAGGTCAAAACTCCAAACGGGAAGGAGGCTGAGCTTAGCCCAGAAAAGGTGTGGTTACTAGCACCAAAGGGAAGAAAAGGAGTGAAGATAGGGCTGTTCAAAGATCCTGACTCAGGTAAATACTTCAGACACAAGCTCCCCGACGACTACCCCATGTAAATTTTATAATTCAATCCTCATTTTTTCATACTCAATGAGCCTTGTAATAAAAGTCAGTGGAAAGCTTTTCGATGAAGAATCTACGGACTCATTGGATGCTCTAAGAAATGGCGTAAGAAAGTTAGTAGAGGATGGAAAGAGAGTTGCTGTTGTTACAGGCGGTGGAGCCACAGCCCGGCGTTACATTGGAAAGGGAAGAAATATGGGAATTAATGAATCCATGCTTGATTTGTTGGGCGTTTGGACATCCAGGCTGAACGCTTATTTGTTTTCTTTCGCTATGGCCGACCTAGCTTACATGAAGGTTCCCGAGAGCTTAGAGGAATTCATAGAGGCATGGAGTTCGGGGAAGGTGGTTGTAGTTGGTGGATTTCAACCAGGGCAATCTACAGCGGCGGTAGCTGCTTTGGCCGCTGAAGCATCAAATTCGGAATTAATGGTACTAGCCACAAATGTGGATGGAGTATATGAGAGGGACCCTCGACTCTTCAAGGATGCTAAGCTCATACCACATCTTACCACAAAAGAACTTACTCAAATTCTGGAAGAGTCTCAATCTAACAATGCGGGAGGGTATGAGCTGCTAGATCCTGTAGCCATAAAGATACTGAACAGATCCAAGATTAGAGTGATAGTAATGAACTACAAGAGGCTCGGGAAGGTAAAGGAAGTTCTTAAAGGATCAGAGATATCCACTCTTATAGAGCCTGCGTGATGTAGAGTGTCAGTGATGGACGATCCCGACTTCAAGGAGTTAAGGAAGTTCAAGGGAAAGATAGATCTGAGAGGAATTGACTCCATCCTACAAGAAGTTGTTTCTGAAATAGAAATGGGATCTTCGGTGACTAACGCGCTAATATATGTCTATTCGCTTCACTACTCTGAGGTTAAGAATTACAAAGAGATCTTCAATATAATCACTAAGGTGATGACAAAGTTCTCAGGAAAGTTAGGTGCGGATAACGTTGCCAATCTGATCAGGGACTCACTTAAATAGTAATTTATTATCCGTTTCCGGTTCGATTCCCTTAATAATGAGGTAAGGAACATTTAATACTACTGATCCAGTAAGAGAAGGTTTAGGTGCGAGTTTGATAGGAATACTTGACTCCACCCTTAGAGAAGGCGAACAAACGCCAGGAGTCTCTTTTACTATAAATCAGAGGTTGGAGATAGCCAAGGCTCTGTCGGAGGCGGGGGTGTCCATGATTGAAGCGGGTCATCCCAACGTGTCGCCTGACATAAGAGAAGGAGTGCGTGGAATAGTTAAGATGAAGAAGGAAGGACTAATACTGTCTGAAATTGTCGGTCATAGCAGAGCAGTTGAAAGCGATGTTGAGGAGGCTGCTAGCCTGGAAGTGGACAGGATAGCTATCTTTTACGGGATAAGTGACATTCATCTCAGGGCAAAACACCGAACTGACAGGGAATCGGCACTGTCGCTAATAGGACATATAGTGAGTTTTGCCAGGTCTCACGGAGTCAAG
>JAFMDM010000114.1 GCA_017857195.1 Methanobacteriota archaeon | reverse complement strand
AGTGTACTGTGTCGCCCTGTCCAGACTTTCCTTAATCTTTAACGTCTCGCCGTAAACCTTCTTAAATAAATAGGTTCCATAACCAGAAGAGATAGCTATCGCAATCATTAAGACAACGGTCACGATAGCAAAACCCACAATACCGTAAACTCCTATTAGTTCACCAGCCGAAAGTAGCAAAAGGATCTCACTTAACAATCCAACCGTTGGAGGGAGTCCTAGAATGTTCAAAACACCAAAGAAGGAAAGAGTAGAATGGAAGGGTGAACTGACGTAAAGTCCACCCAACTTCTCTAAATCTCTAGTCTCCAGTTCAGTTATGGTGGACCCAGCGCTCATGAATAGAATGGCCTTACCTAGTCCATGGGACACGTATACCAAAAGCGACGCAATTATACCAAGGGGAAGTGCTATGAAGCTACTTCTAAGTCCAATGGCGAAGGCTATGGAGGAGCCTAAAAGCATGTAACCCATCTGAGACACAGTGGAATAGGCCAGGAATCTCTTGAAATCACGTTGGCTGAGAGCGTTTATTCCTCCATAAATCATTGTAAGCAGTGCTAGTGCGATAAATATTGGTGCTGCAAACGAAAGTTGGGGGAATAAGTAGAAGTAAATCATTATCACAAACACTCCAAGCCCGACCATATTGGGACTCAGTAGTACAGAAATCGGGGTGGGAGCTTCTCCGTGAGCGTAAGGTAGCCAAATATTGAAACCAAAAGTGGCCGACTTGATCAGCATCCCTACTATTCCTATTGCCAATACAAACCCAGAGTAGGGTATTGAGGAATAATTGAGTAAGCCATAGGAGGTCCCATTATAGACATCCATGCTTCCGGTGGTGAGACCAATTATGATAATGGAGGAAAGCGTTAGAAGCGTTCCCACATGAGTCCAGATGAAGTAGAGAAGAGATATCCTCCTTCTATCTCCATATCCATACATTAGTATAAGGAGGAAGGAGGTCACTAACGCGATCTCTAAGAAGACATATATTTCAAGTAGGTTAATTGAGAGTACAGCGTAGAGCATTGAAAGGCTGAATAAGGTGTAGAGAGTGTAATATGCTCCCCAATTCCCGCCTCCCATCTCCTCAAATTTCTTTGTCATATAACGGGTTGAGTAGTAAGCAGTTATGGAAGTGACAAGCAATATTGTTATGAGAAATGGAAAGTTGAAGTCATTGACTGTAAAACCAAAATTTCCCACTCCATATGACACATGGAAAGCATAATAGAGATTCCGTCTAAAGAGAAAATAAAGGTTAATTAATATAGCTACTATGGAAATGGCAAGAGAAGTGTTCTTGACTTTAGAAAAAATGATTATGGAACCAAGAACGAACGATAAGATGAAAATAATGAGAGATATCAAATTAGCCTACCTCCAATTTTCCTCTTAATCTATAATATAATATAATGGCTGCAAAAGCAACTATTACTTCTGTTAACGCCATACCTATAACAAAAATTGAAAAAAGAATAGGGGTATAAGTAAATCCCAAGGCGGATCCTGCTGAAAAGACAAAGAGAATTGATGAGTTAAGGATGATCTCAGAGGAAAGGAGAATCCTAATTATATTCCTACTCTTGAATATCCCGTAAAGGCCAATACTTGTTAAGATCACCGCCAAGGTAATTCCACTAATTGAAAGGAAATTCAACCTTAATCCCTCCTAGCCAAGGTTATGGCCTCCACTAGTGTGGTAGCCAAAGCTACAATTATAATAATAGTAGGAAACCAATACTTAATTAAAAGTTGTTGAGATAAAACACTGAGGTTAAAACTTGGAGGAATAGGAGAATTGGAAGCTGTAATCGAACTGGAGAATGACAATATTATGGCAGCTAGCAGAATTATACCCATAATGGTGGCAATTGGTGCAGCCCATCTCACACCATACTCTTGGACCTGTAGCCCTCTGAATAGAACTAAGGAGATTGCGATAAACACCACTGTGGCGCCTACGTAAAGCAGAAGATGTAATACGGAGTATACGGCATAGGCTGCAGGATCCAAGAGAGCTATTAGAACCGCAACGGATATGCCAAGCACTCCCAGAGAGATTGCGGAGTAGAAAACATTCTTACCATTGACTATGACCAAGGCTGCCGCCACTGAGAATGCCCCGAATAGAATGAAAATAGGAGTCTCCACGTCAATTATCGGCAGGCTCATACTTTATCCCCTTATTTTCATCTATTATTGCCTTCACTCGCCTGACAGTCTTTCCAGTCGGCATCTCCTGCTGGAAGTCCGCGTTGAACTTGTCCGGATCGAATACAAGTTCCCTTCTGTTTTGGAAGGCAGCGTCATGCATACCAGTTTCCCTTAAAGCATCCACAGGACATATATCAACACAGAATCCACAGAAGACGCACCTCCCATAATTTATCATAGGATACTTCTTCCCTTGCTCAGTGGCCATCTTCATGGCATCAGCTGGACAGACGAGAGCACATAGCGTACATCCAATACAGATATCCTTATAGAGTCTCAACATTCCCCTGTAGCCGTTAGGAAGAAGCAAAGCCTCTTCTGGATATTGAAGAGTTATCCTAGTGGGTTTGAACGTGTACTTTAACCCAGTGGCTACTGCGGATACATGATCCGCAAATAGCCTAAATGGATTCTTCTTCTCATATTCCTTTATTTTATTTACCTTATCCATATTCCAACCACCCCCCCAATAACTATGGAAAGTAGGGCCAGAGGGAAAAGATACTTCCAGCTCCCCCTAAGCGCCTGATCTATCCTATACCTGCCATACACCGATCTCATAAAAACAGCAAACATGAGGACAAGTATGGCCTTAAAGACTGTGAAGATCATACCATAATACCCAGTGAAAGGTTGCCAGCCACCTAAGAAAAGGTCAGCGAAAAGTATGGAGTAAGCGAATGTCCCTATGTAAGAACCACCCATTGAGAGGACAAATAGAAGTCCACTATACTCAGTGTAGGGCCCAGCCACTAACTCAGATTCAGCCTCAACAATATCGAATGGAAACCTTCCTGTCCCAATTAACATTCCAACTAGGAAGAGAAATGCAGCAAAGGGATTCGCAACGAATCCTGGAATTGGGGCCTCCACTATCTTGGCCACATCTAACGTATGGAACTCTATTGCCAGTGAGAGTGAAGCCATTATGAGGAGGACGTCATATGAAACTGAGAGTAATCCCTCCCTTACCGCCCCGAGGAGAGCGAACCTGTTATTGGTGACCCATGCCGTAAAGAGAACGAAGACTGGAGTTACGGCCTCCAGCGCCAGAACTATAAGTAAGCTATAGTTGGATACTACGGCCGCCATTATTCCTGTGCCAACGTTTGGATCATAGAATTCATGAAAATACATTGAAAGGACCGACCCCGTGGGCGGTATTGTGGATAGAGGGATTGCGGCAAGGGGTAGCAGACTGACAAGGAGATAGAGGACGGGTCCTAATGCAAACAACGTACTGTTAACCTGTTCTGGAACTATAATCTCACTGAACACAAACTTCATGGCGTCCGCCACGAGCTGCAGAAATCCTCCACTTCTTTTGGAGGCGTAAAGGGGGCCGAACCTCATCTGGACCTTTGCCGCTATCTTCCTCTCAAACCATATTGTATATAATAGAACAATTAATGCGAAAATGAGCCCAGGGAATATGATCATGACGAAGAATGATGGGTATAAAATATAGAATTCTAATAAAGCCAGGACATCCATCACCTATCAGCCTCTGGAGGGAAATAGTCTAAACTTCCATAAATGGATACCAAGTCGGCATATCGGGAACCCTTTACTAATTCCTTGAAAACATAGATAAGTCTGTATGAGGGAGTTATCATTCTAACTCTGTATGGGTGAGCAGAGCCGTCACTGATCACATAATAGAGTAGCTCACCTCTCCCTGCCTCAACCATAGATGTTGCCTCTCCCTTAGGTGGCCTGAAGGAAGCATAGTATCCAGGGAAGACTACACGCCTCTGTTCCTCCAACCATTTCTTCCTTCTAGTTGGAGGGATTTGATTCAGGAATCTATCTGTAAGTATGGGCCCCTCTGGAATTTCCTTAAGTATCTGCCTGATCATCTTCATACTTTGCTCTATCTCCTCAAATCTGACCAAAGTTCTGGCGAAGCCGTCTCCCTCCTTATAAACTGGAATTTCAAAGTCAAGCTTATCGTAAGCTGCATAGGGCTCCATCTTTCTAACATCATAGTACACTCCTGAGCCCCTCAGGTTAGGGCCTACGGCACCCCACCTTACTGCATTCTCCCTGCTCATTACACCTACATTTTCCAATCTAGCCCTGATGACAGGATTATTGAGAACCATGCTCTTCCAATCCTTCAGTTTCCTTTCTGTGTAATCAAGGGCCTTATTGGTCATTTCAATTATGGCTCCTCCTAGATCTCTCCTAACCCCTCCTGGTATAATGTAGGAATTAGTTACTCTGGCTCCCGTTAATGCCTGTAAGATCTCCACCCAAACCTCTCTATCTCCAAACCCCCACATGAAACCTGTAGAATGCCCTAAGAAGACAGTTAATATGCCTAAGCCGTAGAGGTGGCTGGCTATTCTATTAACTTCTGCAGAGAAGCTTCTCAGATATTGGGCCCTTTCTGGAGCCTGCACTCCCAGTATCTTTTCAACTGCAAGTATATACCCAAGGTTCATGTGTATAGAGTCAAGTATCGCAGGCCTCTCAACTAGAGGTATGAGATGTATGTAATTTCGATTCTCGCATAACTTCTCAACAGATCTATGAACATAGCCCACGTCCAGATCAACGTCCTCAATTATGTCACCGTTAAGTTTAACTAAAATTCTCATATGGCCCGCGCCTGGATGTTGAGGACCTACATTCAGCTCCCCAGACACGGGGACTACCTCAACTCCCATCCCTCCCTCTGGAAGAAGTTCTTCAGGCCTGCTTGTCAATAAATAACCCCTCCTGTCTGACTTTGAAACTCTTCCTAAGGGGAAAGACTCCCTCAAAATCCTCTGGTAAGAACATGAGCCTAAGATCTGGATGTCCCCTGAAAGTTATGCCTAACATTTCATAGGTTTCCCTCTCAAAGGTCCAAGAGCTAGGCCAAATTGAGTAAACGGAGTCTATCTCAGGCGCCTCATATGGAACATAGGTCTTAACTATCAAAATCAGTGACGCTAAATCTGGGTTCTCGTAGGATGAGAGATGATAGACTATCGCTAGCTTCTTTTGATCAGGGTAATCTATTCCAGTTATTGATTTCAGGTGATCGAGCCCCTTCTCTTTCAGGAATTCTCCTAGTTTCAGAAGTATGGATGGATCGTTTAACTCTACATATCCTCTCCTTTCACTCTCTGCCTTAACATTAAGGTTAAATGTTGACTTAATTTCGGCGAGCAGCTTATCTATAATTCTTTCGGCTTTCTGTTGACTGGGTGGTTGTTGACTGGGTGGTTGTTGACTGGGTGGTTGTTGACTAA
>JAFMDM010000012.1 GCA_017857195.1 Methanobacteriota archaeon | reverse complement strand
AACTCGGTCGATGTGGCCAAAGTGGGAAAAGACTCGTTACACATTAAATAGTCAGCCAAATATGACACCCCTTCGCCTATCATATTTAATATTAATCCTTTAGTTCTGCAGTGTCGATAGTGTCGTCATTTATCACGTAAATTTCTGTATGGACGTCATGTATTACCCATGGCTAGACGTGGTAGGCCGAAGAAGTTGGAACCCTGATTTCTCCTGCCGATAGTGTCGACACGGATTAGGTAAATTATCCCTACCTTCAGAATATTATTCGACTGACGTGAATTAATGAGGATTACGGCGAGTTAATACATCCCGACAGATAGACATCTGCTAATTTACCTATCTGTGCCGACACTATGGACACACTGCATCAAAATAAACATTAAGGATTATTAGAAGACCTTAACGTCCTTCGAGTTCGGTCTTTTCACATTTGAGGAACGGCAGATAGAATAAAGAGAGGACGTTGACTGAAGAACTTTTCTTCTTAAAGGTAAACCTTGTACAATGATCTAGACCTGAAAAGGACCCACAGAACCAAAACCATCACTACAATGTCTACCATTACCAGTTCTACGCCGTATACATAGAGGAGATAGACCATAAGAAAGTCTGCTATTACCAAAGGAAAATACCTAAGCGCAAAGTCCAGAGGCCGCATAAACAGGACTCCCTTTCCGGAAAGAAGTGACCTCATGGAGACGAAGAGCAAAAGGGCCGAAGAGACAACGTAAAAAGGAAGGAACTCCAGTTCTAGGATCTCCCCCCCAAGCAGAGAGAGAAGAGCGAAGATGGAGTAGACTAGGGTTATAAACGCCAACTTACCCACGAAGAGCTTCCTCACACCTTCCTTCACCGATATCATCAGCGGCAAACCCTTCACATCGGAGAAGACCGTGAGTCCAGGGACAAATATGAAGAGGGAAATCCCGTAAAATAAGGAATAGAAGGCCAATTCTCTCGCGAACACGAAGATAGAGAGGAGACCAAGTACTGGGGCCGCAATTATACCGCTTGCCTGAGGAACTTTGACCGCTCCCAGGGCCTCCTTCTTAAGTAGAGCTAAAATAGGAGATCTGAACTTTAGCTTGGCCCTAGATACTGAGAGTTTCACCCTTTGAATTGCATAGAAACCATTAACAGACCTATAAGCTAAGAAAGAAATAACAACCGAGTAGAGAAGGGAGAGCGGCAATCCCTCGCTGAAAAGGAAAGGTGCCACTGGTAATAACAGAGGTGATAATGTATTCGAGTTTAAGGCAAACTCTGGTATGGTGAAGGCGGCAAGGAAAATAATTACAGCGACTCCTGTCCTCACGACTCCAGGTGAGCCAACCCTAGTCCCCAGAAAGAAGGACAGGGTTACAATGAGGGAAAGAAAGAAGACAGACTGCAGGATCGTCTGAACCAGGAACAGAGGCGACCTCAGGACAAGAAACTCCATGATTGGAGGTAAGAACATTATCACCACAAACGGTACATCGAACATCCTCACCACCGCGGTAAGTAGGGCCCTGTTCATGTCGTCTCTACTCATGGGCAAATGAATCAAAACTTCTCTCAAGTTACTGTTCCTGAGCCCATAGACCACGTTAACTCCATAGCTCATAAGTAAGGCGAAGGCGAAGAATGTGGCCACATAGAGGTCCCTCAGTACCAGTGAACTTACTTGAGTGGAGAGGTGGGGGAAGTCACTGAACGCCAAGGAGGGAAGGGTGAGGATGAGGAAAATCAAGGTGGTGCTAACCTTCATTAACGCCTGCTGTCTATAGAGTGAGGAAAGGTTAAAGTTACGCCTAAGCCCAAACCCTGCACTGGTGTAGGCGGAGAATAGAATCTGTTTCTGTATGGCATCAGTGAGCTTACTCAAGCCCCTTTAAAACCTCCTTCAGGCTCTCCTCAAGTCCTGTCGTGGAAAGGAAGAAGTCCTCTAAGCTCTCTCCCTGGCTTCTGAGGGCGTTAGGAGTGGTCTCCGTTACCAACATCCCCTTGTTTATTATACCTATCCTGGAGCACATCTTCTCCGCAAGCTCCATAACATGGGTGGAGAAGAGGACCGTTCCTCCAGACCTGATCTGGCCGATCACTATCTCCTTAAGCAACTTGGCGGAGAACACGTCAAGACCATTGAAGGCCTCGTCCAGGATGAGGAGCTTTGGGGAGTGCATGAGGGCGAGAACTATGGCCACCTTTTGTCTAGTACCCATTGAGAGCGTATAAAGTGGTTGATCAACCTGAGAAAGGTTGAAGGCCTCAAGTAGTTTCTGAGCTGTGGTAAGATCCCTCAGTCCTCTCATTGCAGCCATGAACTCAATTATTTCCTTGGGCTTCATATATTCGAAGAAGGAGACCTGCTCAGGTACATAACCTATTAAGTCCTTAACTCTGGGGTCCCTACCATCTACACCGTAAACTTCAACTTTACCCTCGTAAGGTACTGCGTCCATTATGGCCTTCACTGTGCTTGTCTTACCTGCACCGTTGGGACCCAGAAGACAATAAACCTCTCCCGCAGCTTCAAAGGTTAACTCATTAACCGCAACAATGTCACCGTATCGCACCTTAAGGGCCTTTACCTTTAGCATCCTTCATAGGTAGCCCGTACCCTTAATATTGTTTTGCAAAGTCTTATTAAAACAGGGGACCTAGGCTATTTATGAGACCTAGGAGCCTGGCTTTGGCTGCAGTTATTCTTCTGGTGCTTGGCGTGGCTCTTTTCGTGTATGCTGGATATTTAACCACTAGCTCGTCACTCCCCCACTCACCTGCTGCATCAGTCACCATAATTCCTGGGGCCACAGATACTTTGCCCACCAACTATAATTCGACCTTCACCATAGTTACTCTATTAACCAACTCGAGCTCCCCCTTCATGGTGAGTGCCGTTAACTCCAGTTCTATCGTTAGGGAACAATTCGTAGAGAATGCGTACCTTTTAGTTGTCGCAAAAGATGCTGGAGGGCTTAGAGTCACCAACAATCTAACATTTCCATTAATGCTGAACTATAGCTACACTCCCTTCAATGCACAGGTTAGAGGTCAGTTGAGCGCCATATCAGACGCATCCTTTTTATCAATAGCGGCATTTGTGACCGGTGGACTCTTGGGGCTTATTGCCCTTGCCATTAGGCTCAGGAGGAGATGATGACCCCAGCGCTCCCCGATAGATGAGGTGGAGTTCGATCTCTGATCCCACTTCTAGCTTCCTCCCCGCCCTGCAAGTTTCCCAGGTGGTTCATTGCCACCATCGATTGGGGGACTTCTCCAAGCCGGCGGGCAGAGCTTAGGGAACTTTAAATGGAGAGGAACCTTCATGCGCCAGTTACGTGGAGGAGTGAGGTTATACTTTCCCCTGAGATCCCGTTTCCCTTGTGGAGCTGAGGAGAAGCATTGTTAAGGTTACTTTTCTTAAAAACAAGTATTTAAATTGGCCGTCCGTTTTCAGCACGAGGCTTTCCCTCCTTAATACGTTTTTGTGACCTAGTTCCGAGCTGGCCTATAGAATTAAAGTCCCCAACTTCAAATGATTGCTAGGTTGACCTCAGGGAAGTGGATTTCCATAGATGAATTGAACCTTGACTCAAGAGTGAAGGACATTCTCAAGGAGAGAGGGATAAATGGCCTGAACCCAGTCCAAACTAAGGCGGTTGAGAGGGGCCTCATGGAAGGTAAGAGGCTTCTTGTGGCGTCACCAACGGCGTCTGGAAAGACCCTATTGGCGGAGCTCGGTATGATTTCAAGGGTGTTGGAGGGAGGTAAGGCCATATACGCAGTACCGCTCAGAGCATTAGCCCAAGAGAAGTATGATACATTGAAGGCATGGGAAAGGATAGGAATTAAGGTAGGGATGACCTCAGGTGATTATGACAGTGACGATCAATGGCTGAAATACTATGATATAGTGGTGTCCACGTATGAGAAGTTGGACTCCCTATGGAGGAGAAAATCCCCCTGGCTTTCACAGGTCAACTACTTTGTCCTAGATGAGGTACACTATATGAACGACGGTGAAAGGGGGCCCGTGATAGAGGGTGTGGCGATAAGGGCCAAGAGAGCGGGGACTCTCCTCGCCCTAAGCGCAACTGTGAGAAATTACACGGAAGTTGCAGATTGGTTGGGAGCGGAACCAGTAGTATCGGACTGGAGGCCGGTTAAGTTGAGAGAGGGTGTGCTCTTCCCTGATGGTAGGAGCTTCAAGGTCGTTTTCCAGGACGGAGAGTCCATGACCGTCAGGGGGAAGGACCCCATAATAGCCTTCACTCTTAGCTCTATTTCGACGGGTGGGCAGGTTCTTGTATTCAGGAATTCGAGGAGAAACGCAGAGTCCACAGCTAGAAGGATAGCAGAGGAATTAGATGAACTGGACGACGATCCCTCCCTCCTACTGGGAGAGGAGATAGTGAGGGAGGAAAGGGAGGGTCTCTCTCCACTTTTAGCCAGAGGGGTGGCATACCATCACGCAGGATTGAGCAAGGGTGCAAGAGACGTCATAGAATCGGCCTTTAGGGCAAGGAAGTTAAAGGTGATAGTGGCCACCCCGACCTTGGCGGCAGGAGTTAACTTACCAGCTAGAACCGTAATAGTGGGAGACTACCATAGATACAACAGGAAGGTATTAGGCTTCCAGGAGGAGATACCAGTTATGGAATATAAGCAGATGAGCGGGAGGGCTGGGAGACCAGGCTTTGACGACAGAGGAGAGGCCGTAATAGTGGTGAGGAACTCCAGGGAGGCGGAAAGGGTGATGAAAAAGTACATCCATTCCGAACCCGAGGAGTTAAGCTCTAGACTTGGATCCGAGTTATCGTTCTTCTCGTTTATACTGGGAATTCTAGCCTCAGATGGCCCATTGAGCGAATCGGAGGTGAGGAAGTTCGTCGAGGATTCCATGCTCCCCCGAGAGGTAGGAGAGAGATATATGGAGAGAGCCATTGAGTGGTTGGACCAGAAGGAATTCATTAGACTAGGAAAACAAATATCGTTGACAGGTTTTGGAAGGAGGGTAGCTGATCTCTACATAAACCCCTTTACGGCCCAGCTGGTCAAGGAGAAAGTAATGGAGGGAAAGGATTCCTGTGATCTCGCGTACCTCCACCTTCTAGGTTCAACGCCTGACGCTCCCGTGATATCCGTGGGTAGATATGAGGAGGACAGACTGTTTGATGAGTTAGACTGCGAACTCCTGATAGATGAACCTGAGGAGGAGACGGAGAGGTATGAGTTCCTCTCTGCCTTAAAGGTGGGACTAGTGGTCAGGGACTGGATAAATGAGGTGTCCGAGGAGGACATCCTGGAGAAATGGAACGTGGGAAGCGGCGATCTGAACACGGTAGTGGAAACCATGGACTGGTTGACTTACAGCGGATATCATGTATGTGAGGTGCTAGGCCTAAAGGATCACACTGAGAGGCTGAGGACTCTAAATCTAAGGGTGAAGGACGGTGTGTCTGAAGAACTATTGGACTTAGTTAAAGTGAAGGGTATAGGAAGGAGGAGGGCGAGGATACTTTACGATGCGGGACTGAAGAGTATCATGGACATCCTAGCCTTCCCAGACAAGGTGAAGGAGCTTTTAGGAGCCAAATTGGGTGAGAATGTTGTGGAACAGGCTGCAAGAACTGTTACTGGACTTCATCAATAGGGAGGAGGGAGAACGGGTATCCCTCATCCTTGACAGCGATCTTCTACGGAAGTTCAAGATAATCCTAGAGGCCTTGGGACAGGAGGTTAGTGTCGAGGGCAACACCATAACATATGTGAAGAGAACAAAAAGTTAGACAAGGTGTAATGCATGAAGGTGGTTTTCTCAGAATTATACAAAACCCATAATCCGCCATTCTTCCACCATGTGGAGAACAGCGATAGGCTTGAGAAGGCCCTCTCGTCTCTTCATGATGTGGAGATCGTGGAACCCTCCTCACCTGCTAATCCAGAGGAGATTCACGATAGGGACTACGTGGAATTGGTGAGGAGATTCTCAGCTAGGGAGGAGCCTCTAGATCAAGACACATACACAAACAAGTACACATATGAGGTCGCGAGGCTGGCCCTGGGCGGTGCCATGAAGGCATATCAGGTTCAGGGGATAGCCTTAGTTAGACCCCCAGGTCATCACGCTGGAAAGTACGGGAGGGCCATGGGAGCTCCAACCCAAGGCTTCTGCATATTTAATAATATAGCATATGTTGCCAACAAAATAAGGGAAAAAATCGCCATAGTGGACTTCGACGTCCATCACGGTAACGGTACACAGGAGTTGTTCTACTCCGATCCACGGGTACTTCATATAGATATACATCAGGATCCTACCACGCTCTATCCAGGAACAGGTTTCCCCTTTCAAGTGGGGGAGAGGGAAGGCGCGGGCTACAAGCTTAACTTCGTTCTACCTCCCGGTGCGGGAGACGATACAATAGAGGAGCTCATACCCGTCGTTCAGTCGATCCTGGATCAGTTCAATCCAGACGTTCTGGCCTTTTCAGCGGGCTTCGACGCGTTTGAGGGAGACGGATTGGCGTCAATAAGACTCTCCGAATTCTCATTTGAACTACTTGGAAGTTTAGGGAAAGGGAGGAAGTGGTTCGCCACCCTGGAGGGAGGGTATAACGTTGGAATTGAGAGGGGACTTCCAGCCTTCATTAGGGGTCTGGAATTGAATCTCACCTATCCCAAGCCTAACGTTAGTGACGACTCCGTAATGTCCAGGTTCATGGATGAACTTAAACAAACTAAACTATACTTGAATCAGTTTTGGAGGCTCTGAACGTTTTTAACCAAGGTCGAGGAATTGATTTATGGAAGCTGGACTCGAGGGCCTTAAGGTTGAGGTGAAGGAGAGGGAGGACTTCGCCGGCTACAAACTGAGGCCCTCCCTCATCGTTTACGCCACTAGCGAGGAGGATGTAGTCAAGACGGTGAACTACGCCAGAGGAAAGGGCGTCCCCGTTGTGGTGTGGGGTGCCGGAACCAGTCTTACCGGCGCCACAACATGTGAGGGATGCATCCTCCTGGATCTCTCTCAAATGAATAAAATATTAGAAATAAATGATATAGATTGGTACGTGAGGGTTCAGCCTGGGATCACACTGGCGGACCTCAACAACGAGCTAATGAAGAGGGGCTTCTTCCTACCCCCTGACCCCGCCAGCTCGTTCTGGTGCTCTGTTGGAGGAGCAATCGTCGAAGGGTCAGGAGGAATGAGAGCGGTAAAGTATGGCTCGTTCAGGGAGTGGGTTCTGGCATTAAGGGTGGTGCTCTCTGATGGCACAGTAGTTAAGTTGGGAGAACCTTTGAGGAAGAATAGGGCTGGGTATGACCTGGTCCATCTGATGGTTGGAAGCGAGGGAACTTTGGGCATAGTAACGGAGGCCTGGCTGAGGATTACTCCCCTACCAAGGAAGAAGATAGTTACCATCATGGCGTTCTTGACTGACGTGGAGAGGGCGGGAGAGGCCATGTTGGAGCTAAGGAGAGCAAGGGTCCTCCCGGAGTACTCCGAGTATATGGATGTGGAGGTTCTGAGGGCCCTGAACAGACAGCTCTCCGCCGGAGTAAGGGAAAGTGAAGGAGGAGTGTTATTGATAGCCCTTGAGGAGGATCAGCTTGAGGAAACCATCAAAGTATTGAGGAAAAGCTCAGAGGAACTGATAACGGCGGAGGGAGAGGAGGCGGAAAGACTCTACTCCCTGAGGGCTCAGGCCGCCGTGGCGTTGAAGGCTGAGGCCTCTGGTTCTAAGTTCCTAGCGGAGGACATAGTTGTTCCAATATCCAAACTGCCCGAGGCCCTGAGGAGGTTGAAGGAATTGGAGAACAAATACAACACTAGGATGCCAATTATAGCACACATAGGAGATGGTAACCTGCATCCCAACATAGTCATAAAGGACGAATCCATTGCCAATGAGCTCTTCGAGGAAGTGGCCATGGTGGCAATAGAGCTCGGTGGTTCGGTCACCGGCGAACATGGAGTTGGAATACAGAAGATCAAGGTCCTAAGGGAGCAAATTTTGAGAAGCAATGGACTCAAGGCCCTGACCCTAATGGAGGAAATTAAAAGAGTATTCGATCCTCATGATCTATTTAATCCTGGAAAGTATGTGGAGGGTGCGGCGAATCTAAAGTGACACACGTCTCGGATTAAATGAGGACACATCTATGATTGGAGGTCAAAGTAAGTTATATAAGGATAGTCAATGTCAATACAATGATGAATGGTAGAAGTATAGCATATGCGGTTCTATGCCTTCTGCCGTTTTTATTGTACGGTCTAGTAAACACATACAATGGACCCAAACCGACCCTGGGAGGACTACCCTTCTTCTATTGGTATGAGATGGTATTACTGGTAGTGGGAGGGGTACTTTACGCCATAGCAGCCCTTATTACGAGGGATAGAACATGAATATTGACTACGTTACTTTAGGGGTATTCATAGGGCTTTTCGTAGTCTTCGTCCTCATTGGTTTCCTGGCCTCCAGGTTCAGGAGAGGTGACCTAAGCTCCTTGAACGAATGGGGGCTTGGAGGGAGAAGGTTCGGCGCCCTACTGGTCTGGTTCCTCCTTGGTGCGGATCTTTTCACTGCCTACACTTTCATAGCTGTCCCATCAGGTTTCCTGGCAAAGGGATCCCTATACTGGTTTGCTGTGCCATATGTGGGAACTTCCTTCGGTGTAGCGTTACTCACTATGCCGAGGCTCTGGACAGTGTCAAGAAATAGAGGATACGTCACGGCCCCCGACTTCATAAAGGGGAGAATGAACAGCAGAAGCCTAGCCATAGCAATAGCAGTTACGGGGATTGCCGCTGAACTACCATACATAGCCCTCCAGATAGTGGGATTGGAGGCCGTGCTCACAATAATGCTCTACGGCCTTAACCTAGCGGCATCCGCCCATGAGATCACAGAGATAGCGTTAATAGTAGCGTTCATAGTCCTGGCGGCATACACAATAACAAGCGGTCTTAGGGGTGCCGTACTCACAGGGGTGTTCAAGGACATTTTAATACTCCTCACTGTGGCCGTTGTGATAGTAGTGGTTCCCCTAACCACTGGGGGTTTCGCACATGCGTTCCAGCAGGCAAATCTACTTTCCCCAACAGTTGACAAAGCATTAAACGGGGCCTCAGCTGCCATTCCTTATTTAGACCTACCTAGCTCTAAACTTGCGGCGGCGTTCTTGTCCCTAGCTATCGGAAGTTCACTAGCTCTATATCTCTATCCACATGCAATAAACGGTGCGCTAAGCTCCCAAGATAGAGATAAGTTGAAACTTGGTACAGCGATCCTGCCAATTTACGGAATTGGTCTAGCATTAATAGCTCTGTTCGGTGTGTTAGTTTATTCTGTACCAAGCGCGCTTGGTATAGTACTCCATTTCAAGAACGGCGCGTTGACAGTCCCCGCTCTAATTGCCAGTACCATGCCAGATTGGTTCGTAGGGATCGCATTTCTAGGAATATTTGTGGGAGGACTTGTGCCTGCGGCCATAATGGCTATAGCCGTAGCTAACCTATTCGTAAGAAACATAGTTGGAGAGTTCGCTAAGTTGAAACCTAGAACAGAGACCACTCTAGCTAAGATAATCTCAACTGTGTTCAAGTTCATAGCTCTAGCCTTCGTCTTCGTAGTACCTGCAACTTACGCAATACAACTGCAGCTTCTTGGCGGAGTCCTTATCGCACAAACCTTACCAGCCGTTTTCTTACCGCTATATACTAACAAACTGGAGCCTAGGTCCACCTTGGTCGGATGGGGACTGGGAGTACTTTCTGGCATACTCATGGAACTCTACGCAAACAAATTCGGTCCTCTGGTTTCATCGGTTTACAACACTACTTTAGGACCCATATACATTGCTTTATTGGCGTTGGGAATTAACTTATTGATAACTGCGGTCGGTACTGGAGTTGCTTACGGAGCTGGATGGAGACCTAAAGAGGGCGTGAAAAACGAAGAGCTCGTGAGCCTAAGATAAAAATAAAGTTAATTTGTTTTTTCTATTAATATATCTTTTGCCTCCTTTACCACTTCCTCAAGTTGAGAAATGAGGGAGGGAAGAATGGATTCCACGTATCTGTTATGGATCTCTTCGGCCTTCGTAAGGACATCCATTCCTCTTTCCGTCAGCTGCACTTTTACCAACCTCCTGTCCTCAGCGCATCTGCTCCTCCTAACTAACTCCTGAGATTCTAACCTGTCCACTATACTTGTGACCGCAGCTGGGCTTAACATCATGTCAGCCGCCAGGGCCGCCATTGGTTTAGCCTCCCCCTCAATAATAGATAGAAGCTTATACTCTGACCAGCTTATCCCCAACGTGGAGAGGTTCCTCTCCGCCTCCCTCAGTAGGGTTCTGAATATGGTGAAGAGCCTGTCCCACACCTCTAATCCGTCACGAATTTCTCTGGACTTTCTCATTGGCCACCACCTGTGTCTGCTCCTCATAAACGAAGCGTTTTCCTCTCAAGAGTGATGCGACTGCTGCGACGAACGCCAAAGCAGCCCCTATCTCCAGAGACAGGTTTAAAGCGCTCATGAAACTTGGTGCTATTGCGGTCGGGAAGAAGGTGTTGCCAGTGAGGTAAGCTATGGTGGAACTGGAGAGAGTTGAGGTGACCGATGTGGGCAAGGACTGCAGTATTGAACCTACGGGGTTATATCCTAAGAAGGCCGCGAAGAGCGCTCCCGTAGGTGTTAGATGTTGCATCGCGTAGGTCAGCTGAGGAACATTATAGCTACTCACCGCCTTGGCTAAGGCTGTGGGTAAGGAACCGGCCAGAGAGGTAATTATTATGGTGAAGAATATGGCTAGACTTGCTGTCTGGCCCGCGTTTTGAAGTGTTGCCCTCATTCCTGACGCGGCTCCCCTATGCTCTCTGGGAACTGCGTTCATTATGGATGCGGTATTTGGTGAGGCGAAGAGCCCATTTCCTAGACCCATCACGAAAAGTATGACGGCGAACTCGACGTAGTTGAAGTTGTAGGGTAGAGTGGAGAGTGCTAGCAGGGAACCAACAACGATCATCATTCCAGCAGTGGCGAAACCCCTGGCTCCGAACTTATCTGAGAGCTTGCCACTTATTGGACCCATTACCACGAACCCCATGAGAAGTGGTATGGTATACACCCCAGCCCAGAAAGGAGTAGACTGATAGCTGTAGCCGTGAAGTGGAAGCCATATGCCCTGTAGCAGTATTATGAGCATGATCATTACACCTCCGTAAGCGATAGACCTGAGGAATCCGGCCAAATTGCCTGCCGCAAAACTCCTTATCTTGAACAGTTCCATCCTGAACATTGGTTGTTCAACCTTAGTCTCTATAAAGGGAAAGGCCGCCAGAAGCCCTGTCCCTGCCACCATGGAAGCAATGACCCATGGGTTCCCCCATCCCATCACTGAATTGCCGTAGGGTAGGAGACCATAGGTTACACCCAGGAGAAGGAGGGTTAATCCAGCGGCAAAGGTGGCATTACCCCATATGTCGAGCTTCTGTTTAACTTTCACTGAGGTTTCCTTGAGCTTGAGGTAAGACCAGACTGTACCTAACAAACCTACCGGAACGCTCACCAAGAAGACATATCTCCAGTTGGTGGAGGCCAATATTCCTCCCAATATTAGGCCCACCAATGAACCAGCCAACGCCGCTATCTGGTTTATTCCCAAAGCCGTTCCTCTCTGGTTATAGGGGAACGCGTCCGTAATTATGGCCGCACTGTTAGCGAAGAGGAAGGCGCCTCCTATCCCCTGAACTATTCTGAAGAATATGAGCTCCAGCGCACCTGCGTCACCTGTATTGGGAGTAAGAAAGAGTAATATTGATCCAACCGTGAAGATTGCGAAACCTAAGTTATAGAGTCTAACCCTGCCGAACATGTCGGATAACCTACCGAAAGTCACAAGAAGCGTTGCTGTGACTATGTTGTAACCAAAAAGTAACCATAGTAGATATTGGAATGAAGTTAGCGGATTTATGTCGATTCCCCTAAATATACTGGGCAATGAGATAAGGATTATGGTCCCGTTTATACTTGCCATTAACACTCCTATTGTAGTGTTTGAGAGTGCTACCCACTTATACTCTACCAAGTCACGTCACACTTAGATGGTAAATAGTTAACTCTTAAAAATTTCGATCCCAAAAGTTTTGAATGTTATAACAAACCAGCACAGGGGTGTCCCTTTGACATCATATGGAAATTTTTCTCTTGGGACCCATGGGTTTAGACTGAAAGGGAGACTATCGAATAGTTTCATAATATTTCTAAACCATTATCTGGAACCTTTAGTTTCAGCTGTTAACAACACTGCTCAACTTGGACTACGCCTTTGGCTAGCGGTGGAAACTCCCCCTTCTCGATTTAGGGAAGGGTCGAACTTTTATCTCTACTCATTGTATCGACATTAAGCTACAAATTCCGGTATAAGTCCCCTCTCCCATAGGATCAACGCTAGTGAGTACTTGATCATTTCCAGGCTCCTGTTCGCTGCCTTGGTCGCCCTCTTGAACCAACCTGTCCCTCAATGACGAGTGGAGGGACTCGTTTGGGTTGACAGGTGACACTGCCATATGGTTCCTCAACGAGTATACGTTATGGTCGTCGCTCATCACCTGCCTCCTTCAGGTAAATGCTTCACCATTTCCCTGAACGCTGGTTCCTGTCTCCCACTGAGAACAGCACGTACAGTCCCAGAGTAGTGTACGTGAAGCACGTGAAGACCCACTTGTAGACTTCACGTTCCTGCGCAAGTAGGTTCACATCTCGTCAACTACCTTTGTGACCGCCTTCCCATTCGCCACTTGCGTGGCGTCGCTCCACAGACCAACTTGTTGAACCCTTGCCGCGACGCTTGATCCAGACGAACACCGTACTCAGCGGTACCTCAAGCACCCTGGAGATCGCCCTCATGCTCATGCCGTTGGAGTACATCTTCAACGCCTGCTCAACCTTCCACCTGGGGTGGTGATAGTGGGCATCTCTCAGGGAGTACTTTCCGCAGTCCCTACACAACCTCTGCTTTCCCAAGGATCTGTCGCATTTGGCTATATGATCACCGCAAGGAGGGACAGGGGAGGTCTTTCCTTATGATCGATCTCCTACCCATGGGTAATACGTACTATACAAAAGTAAATAGCTTCATGTCGACACTATATCTTGACTGTACCTTGTAGATGAGGTCTAAACTATTTACCCGACTCACTCGAACCTGCATGTCTTGCAGTGGGGAAACATTATCTTTGTCAATTTTGCTAGACACTCATCCCGTTGATCGCTACACTCGAAGAGCTTCAACTTTTGAGCAATAGCGAGGGGCAGCATATCCTGTCTAATCTGCTTAACCACAAGTACAGACGGAGTACCCTTAGCCTTCCTTATTACCCCAGTGTCCGATATGGAATAGGATTCTCCATCCTCAAATTTCACAAACACCTGCACGGAGTAAACTTTGGGGCAATGGTTTTAACTTTGAATGTGCGTGATATACAGGAAATTCCTTAGTCTTCTGTCGCACCAAACTCGATTTATGGCTTATTGTTCAGTTAAGTTATTTTTTAACATTCTTGTAATATATTGATTAATCTCGCGCTGCTTATATAAGATATATCCTAAGAAGACTGAGGCGGCAATGACGTCAGCGATTAGACCACCATAAATGAAGGACCTGATTTGTTGGGGGAGAAGAAAGAAACCAAATGCTGATAGTAAAACCATAACTATTAACGAACCAATCAAGAACTTTCCCACAAGTTTAAATTTATAAATTTCCTGATTTACCCAATTTACTGCTTTTGCTTTTGACAATACCATATCTATTTCCTTAATCACTTGTCCTATCCTTTCGGATACTGCATTCACAACCGTCTCAGCCTTACCTTCCCCTCCTATTACAGTGTAATAATTAACTGCCTCTTCCAACAGATTAGATGTTTCACTGTCAGTGAACAGATCCATTACCGATCTCAGGAAATCCGCCGTTCTCAATCTGCTTACCTTTTTCTCCAGTTCCAAGAATCGTTTAGTCTCCTGCATATATGCCAGTAAAACCAAGGAAAAGAAGACTATTGATACAGATAGTATCAATGACCCTATCATTATAGACTGAGAAAGCACTTGCTCTCACCTTTCACAGGGTAGGATGTTTCCCCTCCATCTGAATTGAAGACAATAGAATGCATCTGAATGATGAAGATGGATATTGGCTAATAAAGTAAAATGGAAAAATAACCATGCACACTCAAGATGGACCGATATTGAGTTGAACCCTATAGCCGGATCCCTCCTTTTTAACCTCATAATTTAAGACGAAACCTCTACATTCTCGCCTCACCTTCATCATGTCCTCACTGACAGAGTAGAGAGGCTGAGAGCAGGCCGAGAGATCCACGTAATTGCCGAGCATCGAGTCTACCTCGGATATGTCCTTGACATAAAATTCCGTAATTACGCCTGAGGGGGTTAGGGTACTAAAAGTTGCTTTCCTGGGTATGAGGAACGCTAAAGACACACAAAGGATCGATCCAAGAATGTTAAAGAGAACAACAGTGAAGGGGAGAAGATTGCCCAGGAATGGAACCTTAATGACGTAGAAATAGATCACGCTTGTGAGAAGTGACATAACTGCAGAAACTATTACTGCGGAGACCAATGAGGCAGGGTTTCTCTTCGTTGTGAAACCTATAACCAACCCAGTTATTGATGGACCGATCAATGGAAACCACCACAGGAAAACCGCCGCAAACAGGCCGTTCCTTATGGACCTTGACTGCAGACTCACTCTATCTAATTACAGGTTGAGTTAAAAAACGTCCCATTTGAAATCAGATGAGATAACCAGCCTTAAGTCAAACAAAAATGGGCCGTCTTAGCCATTTACCCATTTAGGTTCAAGATCTTGGAAAAACCTTATATGGAGAGCAGAGCCGTCCAGAATTTAGAAGGAAAATGGACACAAAAACTGTTGTATTCGCGGTAGTACTCGTGATATTGGTAATAGTGGCTGCAGTAGGTTTTGTGGAGTATGGGATGGCGTCAGGAAAGGTTTCTTCCCTTCAATCGCAAATTTCATCACTTTCGGCCCAACTAAATAGTACTAAGAGCGCGGAGAGCTCACTTCAGAGTTCCTACGCGTCACTGAACTCATCCTATGCCTCCCTACAATCAAAGTATCAGACAATTTCATCGGAGCTTCAATCCCTCATGTCTCAATATCAGTCACTAAATTCCAGCTATTCTCAGCTCTCTTCAAGATATGCCTCATTGGAATCCACATACATAGCGCTACTTCAGAAGTATGAATCCCTACAGTCTGTTAACGTTTCCACACTTGGGGCATCAATGTCATCCTTCTTCCAGGCATTGGATGGAATAGCAATAGAGTCCCCCACTGACGTTACTCAATTCCTGGCGCCTAACTTCACGGCAACTGTGATGGGTACTCCCTTCCCAGGAACCTATAATCTGAACACCTTCAACAGTACCTGGCTGGCCCAGTTCTTCAGCAACTATGAGACCGTGTACTTCTACACAACTGCCCTCCCCTCATTTAGTAGGAGCGGAAACGTATACACAGTTTCAGCAGTGGTGCAGTACTTCGTGGCTCCAACCAACGATCCTATACTACTTCAGGTCTTCAACGCATCAGTTACTGCTAACATAGTAAATGGAACGATAACCCAACTGACATGGATAGGAAACGAGCTTCCGCCCTCATCTGTTATAGCTGGATATCCGTCACAGCACTCAATGCAGGCGACGCAGGCAACCGAACTTGTGCTCTCTCAACTCAACGCAATGGGTGCGGAGTTCCCAGCTAACGTAATATCATCAGGATTTGCGCCTGGGGGGACACTCACTATTACAGGTTCGCTTCCACCAGTTTTCAAGACTGGAACGTACATGGGTTCCAACATCACCAAGTTCTTCCAGGAATGGGACACTTACTTCGTATTCGCAGTTATGTATTCACAGAATCTACTGCCCAACCGCTCCACTGTAGGACCAATGGTTTCAGTAACCCTGAGTCCATCTCAGGCGTCCGCAGTGGTAACTGCCAATGACAGCGCCCTCATAGGTTTCGTGGCCTCAGGACAACCCAACTTCCCAATGATATATGATATCCACTTTAACGTCACTGCCCACCTTGCCTACAATACCACAACCGCCACATGGCAAATAGTTAGCGAGACATTATCCTCGTCCATGGTGCCTCTAAGTTCAGACGCCCCAGGATACACGAATACCCCTACCTTCATAGTTAACGGTATACAGACAGTCCAGGTTAACGCAAGCAAGGGAGCGGTACTTCAGGTGGGCAACCTGATCGCCATAGTGAAGCCGGGAACTTACGCACAGATAGGAAGCACGATGGAGAGCGTTTACAACTTCTCTCTAGTTACCTTTAGCATGGAGGGTGTGAGCTATCCGGGTGAACAACCCTATCTTACGCCCCTATTCGCATATGCCTTCGAAGTGAACGGACAGATCACTCCAGCCATATCATTGGTGAATGCCTCAGGTGCGCCAGATGGTGTAATAACGGTGGTCATGGGAGCTCCAGCTACCTGGACCAGCTGGACTTGGTTCGGCGGCAATTTCAACGGAACTGTCTACACTGGAGGTGCATACAAGTTCCCAGACTCCTCTCTATGGGTGTACGGTCCCAACGTTATGGTCAACCTTGTCTTCTTCAAGCCCGTCATATGGATCTTCGAGTCGGCTCCACAGGCCATTGGACATGTGCCAACTCAGGTTAACATCAAGTTCGGGCAGGCATTCAACCTCACGCCCATAGCAGCCTATACATATACCATAAACGGTACCACAGGAGGTGTGGTCGCTGCAGGAGATACGTGGGTGGTAGTTCAGCCACACACCATAATACAAACTCCAACGGCCAACCTCACAGTCTTCAATTTCTCAGTGGTATTCTACGCACCCCAAAACGTTACGGCACCATCTCAAGGACAAGTGCCCTCCATAGTCTTCGCTTACGCAGTCAATGGTAATGTAACCTTCTCCGATACGGCGAGCAAACCATTCATAACAGTAATGGTCACCCCAGACCAGGGTGCCAACATGTGGACTTGGAACGGAAAGACCTACATATTCCACGTACCGATACTGTTGGGGAATGGAATAATAATAAACTTAATATTCGTAAAACCTGTACCCTGGGTTGTGACTTTACCAGAGAGCTACACTAACACCTCCTCAAGCTCATCGAGTTCCTCAGGAGGGTACTACTATTAAACCTATAATAAAATATTATTTTTTTAGCTTCTCATTAAACCATTTTAATTTTAACTCTAGTCTGTGTGCCATGTTGTCTGGTTTCCCTCTTCTTGCATGTTCGTGGCTCTCTCCCTGATACCTGACCAGTACGGCCTCTCTGCCCCTCCTCCTTAAGGCTACATAAAACTGTTCTGCCTGTTCTATGGGGCATCTATAGTCCTCCTCCCCGTGGATTAACATTAGCGGTGTCTTAACTCTGTCCACATACCATATGGGGGACATCTCCATTAGCTTGGACCTTCCCTCAGGGCTCCACGGATCTTCAACGCCGCTCTCAACTGCATTGAACCAGAAACCTATGTCACTGGTTCCGCACATGCTCAGCAGGTTAGATATTCCCCTCTCTGAAATAGCGGCGGAGAAGAAATCGGTGTGGGTTATGACCCAATTTGTCATAAATCCACCGTAGGAACCACCGGTGATTCCCCAAGGTCCCTTAAATCCTTCCTTATCCCTTAAATATTTCGCGAAGGACATGATGTCCTCCATGTCCCCTCCTCCCCAATCTCCAACGCATCCCTTGGCGAATTCCTCACCATACCCTTGGCTTCCCCTGGGGTTAGAGTAAGCCACGTTGAAACCGTTGGAGGCAAAGAACTGAAATTCAATGAAATAAGCCGACCCATAGGCCATGTGAGGACCACCGTGGACGAAGAGTATGGTTGGAGCATCCTTGCTAGCTTCAATGTACCATCCCTCCACGCTGTCCAATCTCACCCTCTTCGGTGTAATTCCCTTGACGTTGGGGTTTAGATCCTGTTCGCCGTTGAAATGGACTATGGAGGGCTTCTCTGGGGTAGTGTAAATGTACCCAATACCCTCTGATGCGTCGAAACTCCTGACCGTTAAACCTGGCTGAGTGAGCCTCTCAGGAGAATCATGGATCCTATACAGAGATGCGTCTCCCCCCTCTTGACCTAGAACGTAAATGCCATCGGTCCACTGCAGCTTATCCATTGAGGCATCGAAGAGGTCAGAGAGTACCTTGCTTCCACAGGTGTTACCACAAAGAAAATGCCTGTCTCTCTCTGGAAGAATCACCTCCATGCTTGCCCAGGGTGACTTCCCCTTCCTATGACCCAGATACGCCAGCTCCCCTGAGGGAGAAAGAGCTACCGCTGCCACACTTCCAGTACCCTCGGTGATCTTCTTGCGTTCAGTGGTGTCAAGGTCCACCTCATATACGTCTTGTAGTCCCACATCATCGTCGGTCTCCGTGGTAGCCACAACTAACCTATCCCTAGACATGGCGAAGTCAACGACCTCAAAGTCACCTGCTACCACCCTTCTAACTTCCTTCTCCACTAGGTATAGCCAATCTCTGGTCCTCAGCAACCCCTTTCCATCGAATCTGTATTTCACTCGCTCGGTTTGGAAGGGGGCCTTGGGGTCTGAACACTCCTGAGCAAGAACTAAGACGCCTCGGGGAGTGGGTAGGTACTTTCTTATTTTACAGGCCTCGAATATTTGCCTGGGTTCCTTTCCCGGCTCGGCCACCACTACCCTATCTTTCCCCTCCTTGTTCTGGATGTAGTAAAACGTGTTATTATATATCCTACCGGCCCTCTCTGAACCTGAGAAGGTGAGCCTCTCAATCACCTTACCGTCTGTTGAATAAATTGAGGACTTATACTCAGATCCCTCAATCCACGTCAGGGTGAAGAGCATTTTCCCTTGGGTCACAAAGGGATCTGATGCCACCTTCAAGTTATAGGATTCTTTGGCGTTCATAGCCGTACGTTAAGTAGCTGGATAAAAAGAGTGAATTTGATATCCTTTTTGCCCAGGAAGACTAAGTTAGGTCAATGGACTACGATCAAACTGAACCCAGGGCGTTAAGTCAGAGGGAGATAGAGGAGGTTCAGTCTGTAAGGTTCAGGGCGCTGATTAGAAGGCTATGGGAGAATAGCCCTTTCTATCACAGGAGATTAAAGGAGGCCGGAATAGACCCTGACAGCGTCAAAGAAGTTAAGGATTTGAGTAAAGTACCTTTCACCACGAAGGATGACCTAAGAAGGGAAGGCTATCCCTACGGTGGTAACTTCCTGGCGGTTCCCTTCAGGGAGGTGGTAGGATGGCATATGACAAGCGGCACAACGGGAATCCCCACGGTGGGAGCGTATACAATGTTAGATGTTAAGATCTGGACCGATTTGGTGGCCAGATGTCTGAGGACAGCAGGAGTAACTGAGGAGGACGTGGTGGCCAATGTTTACGGCTATGGACTTTTCACGGGAGGGATGGGGCTTCACATGGGGGCCCAAAGGCTAGGTGCCAAGGTAATACCGTGGGGAACTGGTAGAACTGAAGCGTTGGTGAAGACCTTGAAGGACTTCAGGGCAACAGTGATCACGGGAACTCCATCCTACGAACTACTGATCGCCGAGAAAATCAAAAGGGAGGGAACCAAGCTCAACCTGAGGTTGGCGATACCTGGGGCAGAGTCCATGACTCCCGAGACATTGAAGAGGATAGAGCAGGAACTCAATCTATCCGAGGGAGCTAGGGAGATATATGGACTTACCGAGGCCATGGGCCCTGGAGTGGCGCAGGAGTGTCCAGAGGATCAGCATAGATGGATGCATGTGTGGACGGATCATTTCGTGGTGGAGGTGGTGGACCCAAATAGTGGGGAAGTGCTGGGGGAAGGGGAGGAGGGGGAGTTGGTGATTACCACCCTGAGTAGAGAAGCAATGCCTCTCCTTAGATTCAGGACGAGAGACATCACCAAGTTAGGTGAACCTGACCACATACCCTATCCCAGGCTATCCATAATGAAAGGGAGGGTGGACGACGTAATATTCTATAAGGGCGTAAAGGTGTATCCAACAGCTGTGGCCAAGGCCATAATGTCTTTCCCGAAACTGGGGGAGTATCAGATCGTGGTTACGGATAATCCTCAGGCCATTAAGGTTAGGGTGGAGAGTGAGGAGAAATCTCAGAAGTTAAAGGAGGAGCTGGAGGCCCTACTTAGGGAGTTTACCTTGATAAATGTCCCAGTGGAATTTGTGGATATGGGTAGTTTGCCAAGGTATGAAGGAAAGGCCAGAAGGGTGGTGAGGGAATGAAGGTTGGAGTTATTGGAGCGGGACAGATGGGTTCAGGTATAGCTGAAGTATTTGCGTTAGCAGGTAATGAGGTGAAAATATACGACGTAGATAGGGGACAACTGGACAGAGCCCTAAAGAACATCAAATGGTCATTAAGTAAATTGGCCGAGAAGGGAAGGGTTAAGGACGTGGAGGAGATTATGTCGCGTCTCCACGTCTCGGAGGGGCTTTCCAGCTTCCAGACTGAGGAATTGGTTGTGGAGGCGGTGTTCGAAGACTTTAATGTAAAGGCGAAGACGTTGGAGGAAGTTTCAAGGAGATTAAGCCCAGAGAGCCTAATAGCCACAAACACTAGCTCAATACCCATAACGGAGTTGAGCAGGGCGGTGTGGAGTCCCGAGAGATTCCTGGGAATGCACTTCTTCAATCCACCTGTTCTTATGGAACTAGTCGAGGTGATCAAGGGAGATTCAACGAGAGATGTTTACTTCAATAAAGCCTTGGAGGTGGTTAGAAACATAGGAAAGACCGCCCTTCCGGTAAGGAAGGATGTCCCAGGTTTCGTGGTAAACAGGATACTCTTCAGAGTGTTCAACAAGGCATGTTCAATTCTAGATAGGTACACGGTGGAGCAAGTGGACTGGGTAGCTTATTACGACCTAGGCTTTCCCATGGGGATTTTCATGCTCCTGGATTACACTGGATTGGACCTTAACTTGAGCATAAGTAAAGAGGTAGCTAAGAGAGGACTCAAGCTCAACTGTCCAGAGGTGGAGAAACTAGTGGCCAACGGAAAAAGGGGCGCCAAGAGCGGCTCTGGGTTCTATGATTGGAAAGAAAGACCAAGAATAGAAAGGGTTCAAGGAGGACCTAGCCCCAAAGAACTCATAGAGGATGCCTTCAGGGAAGGGCTGTGGCTTATCAAGGAAGGTGTGGCCACTGAGGAGGAGATAGATAAAGGAACTATGTTGGGATTGGGACTAAGGTCCGGAATAATGACTATGGGAAGGAGATTGGGGCTGTCCTAAATTACAAAGGTGGTTCAAAGAGCGGAAAGTTTCGCAGGCTAGTACAGCTTATTTAAATAGTTCTTGATTAGTTTGTTATTAGTGAAGTTAATAACACATATTTCGGGCTCTGTGAAGAATTCCAAGAGGGGATGTAGGAACTACTAGAACCTCCATTTCATTTAGAGAATTGTTTTCCCTCCCCATTTACTGTCTGGACTGCTCAATTTCGATGAGTGTAGTTCTCTGCACTACTTGCTGCCCTTCAAATGAGCAGTCCCAAATCCGTGACAGGAACAATGAACCTGGAAGTGAACATTCCATGGATAATATCAACTAAAGAGAACACAGCTACATGGGAAATTTTTAATAGAGAGGTAAAGTAGCTGTTCTTCCATGGCTAGAGTCATATTTTTTGTTCTAATCGCCTTGGTAATCATGGTCACAGGCGTTATAGCGGTCATAACTTTGATGACATTGCATCTCTTTAACAATAATGAACGGTACTTGGGAGCGGCGGTGGGTTGGATAAGCATGGTTAAGGGAAACCAATCTACTTTACCCTTGGTATTGGCAGAAGTAAATGTGAGTTTCACCGGTGAATCGGTTAATGTCAGTGAGATCGTAGTGGATGGACTCCCCATGGTGGCCATGGCAACTTCACCAAACAACATAAGGGTGCCCGTACTCATCGAACCAGGAAACCACACCTACGTGATTGCGGCGCTTCCCAGAAATTCCACAGAGGTCAGCCTATTGGAAAGAATATTCAATTCTACAAATTCCACAGAGGTCAGCCTATTGGAAAGAATATTCAATTCTACCTATGTTGTACATATCTACATAGTAACTAATCACGGTTACTTTAACGGAACCCTGATCCGTATACCTTCAAAATTGGCCCCCCCTATACTCGCTACTCAGGAGTCATCAAGTAACGAAATTCAAACGGCCTATTACTCCGCCCTTTTCAACTCGTTAACTTTCTCGATGTCCTCTTCAGCCTCCCTCTCCATTCCGAGCTTCATATATACCTTGGCCCTCCTTCTTATGGCTTCTGTGTAACCAGGCCTTATCTCTATGGCCTTGGTGTACCTCATCAAGGCCTCCCTTAGCAGACCTCTCTCCTCCCGGATCATGCCGCTTGTGAAGAATGCCTCCACATAATATGGGTTCAGGTTCATGGCCATCTCCAAGTCCCTTTCTGCCTGATCCTGCATGTTTAGCGCCCTCTCTGTGAGGGCTCTATAGTAGAAGAGCTCAGGGTCTGTGGGATAGAGTCTTATCGCTTGGCTTAGGTCTCTTAGGGCATCAAAGTAACGACCGGCCTTGTAGTTGGCTATCCCGCGATTCTTAAGTTGTGCAGGATCTGTTAACTCTATTCCCTCCAACTCCCTTAGAGCTTCGTCATACTTTTCCAATTTAACAAAGGCAGATGCCCTGAGTTTCCTGGACTCTTCCCCCTCTCTTCCATTCAGGAGCATGATAACTTCGCTGTACTTTGAGAGACCAAGGAGTAGTCTTGCTGCCTCCTCTAACTCCCCCAAATCGGTTAGGACTTGAACAGCCTCCTCTGTCCTTCCCAACTCTATTAATATCCTGGCCTTAAGTCTTTTGGCCTCCACCTTATCCTCACCTTCCAATAATCTAAGAGCGTAAGTGAGGTTTCCCTTCGAATACTGGAGGTAGGCTTCCTCTATGGGGTCCATCTAGGAAATAACGAATTTCTCAGTTAAAGCTTTCCAGGATAGACGACGGCAGCTTAATATGAAAGCTCCAATTCTACTAAACTGTGTCTGTCGTTATTTCAGTACTATTGGCGTTGGCTGCGTTCCTGATATCTTGGATAGTGGCCTCAATACCGGTGTGGCTTTCTGCCAAAATTTTCTCCCGTTCCGCCACATTAGGTAGGGCGATGATAGCTACATTTGTGGGATTGTTTGTTTTCTTCATTTTGGTTGCAATAACTTCCCCCGTACTGGCGACCTTCAGTCTAGTAATAGGGTTCATAGGTGTCCTTCTGGTCTTCAAGTCCATCTTCAATGTGGGATGGGGAGGTGCCCTGGGTATAGCCTTTATTGCCGCCCTTATCGCTTTCATACTTACCTTCGTGTTAGGTTTAGCGGGACTGTTCATTCATCCCACACTTATTCATAGACTGTAGGTAAGTTATTTTGTGATTATATAAAAAATATACTTAATAACTACAGTATATCAGGTAGGGAACGGTAAGCAGTGAACTACACCGTCCTGGCGAAGAATCTGTGCCTCCCTTGGGGATTTCCTTATCATTTAACGACCTCAAACTTCGCTATGGCTGATACATGGGGCCATTATTTCACGCTCGTCAACGGAGTATGGAGAGTTTCCTGTAGTTAAACCCTAGTCCTTAGGGTACATCTGACTATATTATTGAAGTTCAAACTGTTCACAAATGCCTGAAACCTTACTAAAGATCAATTGCTTTACGATCTTATGAATGCCAACCTGGTGAGCCAATAAACGGACTTCAGCACCCCAAGCGTATTGTTGAGGTTCAGGTTCGAGTACTTTAGAGAAGACTCACCCTTAGTGTCCCTAAGCTCCTTAAACGCCCACTCTATGCTATCGAACACCCTATCTATCATATACCTGACCGCCGTCTGAGCCACTCTGTTCCCCAGTCCTCCAGTGAAGGTGGGAATGGAATCCCTTATCACCTTTAGGTTCCACTTCCAGCTCATATAGAGTAAGTCCCAATACCTTCCAGGCAATCTTTTGAGGGTCGGGAATGGATTGTCTCTTATCATCGTGTTCCCCATTGGGACCACAGGAAGGGGGAAGATGTAGGTCTTGAAGCCATGATCTATTATGGACTCCACAAGCCTTATGCTCTCCTCAACGTCCTGATCGTTCTCCTCTGGATAGCCTATAGTCATGGTGTAACAGGGATAGATGTAGCTGTCATTCATCACCGCTGTCGCCTTGATTACCAGCTCATTCCAGTCCCTTACGCTCCATGGGAAGGCCTTCGCCCTCATATATTTGTTTAATATCTTCTCGCTTCCAGTCTCTAGACCAACTACCGGTGCTGCCGCCCTGACCTTATCGTATCTCGATATTTCTGACATGGCCTTCACTGTCTTTGGACTATCCATCACCGCGCCAACTGATATGTGAGGGAACCATGCTCCATCCATCCCCATCGACATGACGGTTTCAAATAGCTTCACCACTGCGTCGTGGTTGACCCTCAACTTACTTGCGCCATACAACAGAATGTCATCCGTCACCAACTCAACCCTCTCTGCCCCTCCCCTACGATTTACCTCGACCTCCTTGGCCACGTCCTCCAAAGGTATTGAAAGGAAGGTATCAGGCGTTATGGAACAGAACCAGCAGCCTCTGGGGCATCCCCTGGTAACCTGAACTTCTCCTAGTCTAGCCGGGTTTATTATTGTGGGGATTTGATTCGCCTTAGGCTTTCTACCCTTCACGGATGGGGGAGGAGAGCCACCGTCAATTATTGACTTCACTAGAGGTGGAAAGTCGAGCTCTGCGTGCCCAAAGAATAGGGTGTCAACCCATGGTGGCCTCTCTATCTCCAATTGCCACGCCCCAGGACCTCCAGCTATCACTTTAAATCCGTATTTGGACTTGAGCCTGGAGATCTCCTCTCCCATCTCCCTGAAGAACTCGGCGGTCCACGTCCGACCTCCACCAAAGAGCATGGACAGTTTCATGCTTACTGGCTCAAGGCCTAAGGGGTCATGAACAGTTATACCCACTACCTTAGTTCCCTGACCTATTACGTGACGCAGCTCGTCGGGAGGAGTAACATACACCTCCTCTTCCGAGAAGCCGGCAGCAATGAGGGAAGCCTCCACCTTCCTCAGGGCATAGGGAGCTACCTTGGCCCTTCCTTTCTCACTCTTCACCTTTGGGGTGAAGAAGGATTTCATGAATTGGCTCGGCACAAGTCTGCTGGGCATACATGCAACATACCCTAAAACACTGGAACCCCCATAATCGGTAAAGGACCCTCTGTCAGCTGAAAGAATGACAGTAGGAGTCATAACATGCCATTTCTTTACCTATGTAATAAGTTTTGGACATAATGATGTATAAATAAGAACAAACCCAACCCCTTTGAGAAGGGAGAAAATAATTATCGGTTTTCCTCAATGTAGATATATAAAGTTAAGACACAGTCTTCCT
>JAFMDM010000113.1 GCA_017857195.1 Methanobacteriota archaeon | reverse complement strand
GTAACACCTGAGACCTCGGGGAACCCTCGCCCTTTAGGGCGGGGAGGAGGTCAGTACAGCTCTCATAGAGTCTCCTGAAGTACTCCTCAAGCATGTGATCAGGTAAAGCATAACCCTTCTGGATATCCTCTTCATCACATCTAGCCAAGTTCACACCTAACTTAGCGTCGTTAACTGTGGGATAAATTATCTTTCCCTTCAGAGCATGCGATGTGTCGGTAGTGTCGGCACTGATTAGGTAAATTAACAGCCTATCAGTGAGATCTGTTAACACGCCACAATCCTCATTAATTCGTGTCGGTCGCATGGTTCCGAAGGGAGAGATGATTTACCTCACAAGTGACGACACTATGGAGTACCTCATAGCGTTGACATTTATTATATAAATTCAGGGATCAGCTTTCTCTACTACAAGACTAAAGCCAGCCAGTTCTACTATACAAGCTGTTCACTTGGTTGTCCTATTGAACTAACCTGTCCATCAAAGACATGGGAACTCGTTGGGGTTTACTAGTGAGCGGTGTGGTTCCTCAAGAGGTAAATTTAGTCGTCCCTAGTATAGATACTGACCCACAAATCATGGCGTTAAGACGTTCTCCTTAAAAGTGCGACTTTATTCAGCTGTTGGACACACTCGCCGAGGAAGTCGGAAGTTTTCTTGCACTTGAGCCCGAAATTTCCATAATACAAGCTTATTAGTAGCTAACAATGACCATGAAATAGTGTCTAACATTAATCTCCTCTCTGCGGCGGATTTGTTAGTTAAGCAAGCAGACGAGCTGTTGGAGAAAGGAGACGTGATACAGGCCTCGGAGAAGTACTAGAGAGGTGAAGAAGATCTCTCAGAATATTCACAAAATATTAGATATAATAAAAGGAGGGTAGAGCAGAGTATGACGGAGTTGAGGAGGATCCTCACGGAGGAGGACATTAGGGAAATTGAGGAGAGTCATAGGAGGATGCATGAGGAGTTCAAGATATGACCTTAAAGGACAACCCAATCAATGTGTGGATAGCGCTGTCATTAAGCTATGAGTTGTGGTATCTGTCCTCTCTGGAAGGATTGACGGGGTCGAGTACCTGATCATTTCCAAACTCCTTCATCTTATTATGAATGGGGGTTAAGGAAGCGAAAAACCTCGTGAGGATGGAGCCCCATACTTACTCTCTTTCCCATCTTTCATTAACTAACGACGCTCCTCCTACGCTCCATAGAGGGCTCAATGAGAGGAAGGGAGGAGCACCCATCAACTTCCTCTCCTCTCATACAACCAGAGGAGATGAAGTTTCCTTTTCATGAGGGTTTGACCCACACGACTGCTCAATGAGAGATGTAAACCCGAATCCATGGTTGGAATTATGAAACACCTAGAGGGAAACCAGGGCGGGGAGGAAGTCAGTGACAGGACACGTCGGTAGCCATAGTTTAAGGTCATTTTGTCCCTCCAGGAAGTTGAGCGAACAGGATTGAACCAGGATCAGCTACTGAACAAAAAGGTTGTTAGCCACCGTTCATTATTATAGCTTATGTCTTCCCTTGAGAATCTTTTGGGAGTTACAAGGGAGAAACTGAGGACTTGGATGGATGAAGCCGTGGAGATCGATAACTACGTGGAGAGCATAGTAGGTGGTAGGAGCCTATGGCAACTCTCCAGGGACAAGAGGCCTTACCTTTACGCGGTAGTCAAGGCAATATCCCCTAAGCTAGCCGTGGAGACAGGGGTGGGCTCAGGGGTATCCACCACCTTCATTCTCAGTGCCCTCCAGGAGGGAGAGCTTCACTCCATCGACATGGGAGTCAGGTATGGGGGAGAGGGGGAGGAAAGGGTAGGATTCGTGGTACCTGAAAATCTGAGAGGGAAGTGGCACCTGCACTTGGGAAGAAGTTCTGAGGTGTTGGTGCCACTACTGAAGCAACTGGAGGAGATACAGTTCTTCCTTCACGATGGGGAGCATTCTTACCAAAACGTGATCTTCGAGCTTTCCACCGCCTGGAATTTCATGGAAAGAGGGGCAATCATTATTGACAACTATAACTTCACTGACGCACCCAGGGACTTTGCCAAGAAGGCAGGGGTTCAGTTAATCCAGTTGAGCTCCACAGATGGAGGATTGTCACTGATCCTCAAGGACCGTGGCCCTCCTGCGACCTCAACGTGAGCACCTCCCTCAACTCATCCCTAAGGTCCCCGTACACGTTCGATAGTACTCCCAAGTCCAACAGGAAGGAGAACGCCTCCACACTGAGGGAATTAATGTCTTTCAGGTTCTTTATCCTGCTTCTCAGATCTTCCGTGGTAATTACGCCTAACTTGACCATTATGTAGCAGGAAGTCCAACAATTTCCTCGTTCCAGGCATAAGAGGTAGGAATCCTTCAGGGAGAATAGGTCTTCCTCATTAATTGCCCCAAAGTTGAGCAGGTCCTCCAAGATGTCCCAATACTTTCCGCTCTGAAGACCTTGAAGGGCAACTTCCTTTAGGTTAGGTATTAATCCAAGTTTAGCGGCCCTTACTATGTTCTTGGCTTCATAAATGTCTATTAGCCTCATCAAGGCCTGCTCGTCTATTAGGCCGCTCTCGAAGTATTGAAACGCGAGGTCCTCCCTATTTCGCAGATCCTCCTCCACCACCATTGGTCTACACGACTCAGGTAGCTTTGGTATGACATCAAGTACCTTATCCTTAATCTCCTCCACGTCGTTGGAGTTGATCAATCCAACCCTGCACAGTCTGACCAGAAGTTTTGCTCCCACCCCCTTTGACACCATATCAATGAAATGAAGCTTCTGGTTGACGAAATCAGAAGGCTTCCTCACACCCAACTCCATTTCCTCAGTTGCCCTAACCCAAGCCCTATACCTCATGTAGAGGTCGTCGGAGTTCAACTCCATTGATTGTGTAAGGGAAAGTGGGATATTGAGCTTTAGCCTTCTCAAGCTCAGTTCTCTAGGTGATCTCACCAACTAGGGAGCTGCTCCATGCATCAGTTCACGGCTCCATCCCACCAAGATCTTCACAATTCACAACACTAACTTCTTCAAGGACTGAATAATCCAGTATAAAAATTTCTCAAGAGCTAAATTTTCTCTATCTCGTCTTGAACAAAAAGTATAAAATAGATTAGTTCTAATAGTTCTTGAACGGCAATGGAAAAAATCATAGATGCCTCAGGTACAATATGCCCCTACCCAATTGTCCTGTTGAGTAGGGCGGCCAGGGAGGCCAAGGGAGGAGATGTGCTGAGAGTTATTGCCACTGACGCAGCCTTCGCCCGGGACGTGAGATCCTGGAGTAAATCAACTGGTCATCAGCTCCTTTCAATCGAGGAAAGTGAGGGAAAGATAGTTGCTCTGGTGAGGGTAAACAAATGCACCCCTTAGTTAACAAGTTCAAGAGGAACGTAGCACTGTACAAATCTCTGGGCGTTAATCCCACCGCTTTAGCCACCGGATGTTCCGTAAAGGTGGACCTGGTAAGTGTCCTCTATCCTGCCATTTCTTCATTGAGGGGAAAGTTGGAGAAGATGAAGATCTCTCCCAGAAGGGACGCCTACGTGTTTCCCACCGCGGAGCAGCAGGAGATTGAGAGGAGGATTTACGGTCTTGATCTCACAGAAGCCGATGTGGAGGACCTCAAGCGACTCAGGCCGAGCAGGGCGGTAGTTCTTTCCCAGGTGGGACAGGAACTAGCTTCCTCAGCTGAGAAGTTCGGACAAGTGGTGGGTGGAGTCTACTCAAAGGTTGCCGAGGGATCACCAGGCATAGAGATCGGGAAGGGACACTCAATAGTTACCACCGAACAAAGGGCACAGTTCTTCCTCTTCGACTACGTTAAACAGGAAGGCCAAAGTACGCCTGAACTCACAGTTGCGAATAATGACACAATCCAGGTCATAGATCCCACAGAGGAACCTGGGGACTTCAGACAATCAGCGGTAGCCCTGGCTAACTCCCTTAACGACCTGTATACCCTTGGGGCATGGAGGGAATTAGAGATATACCCGGTGGTTGATGCTCCCACCGATGAACTGAGGAAAAAGATCCTTGATAACTATAACAGTTTCAGCGGCGAGGTAGGAGGGAAGGTACTTCAGGTACCTCAACCCTCCACAGGTACTCTCCTCATGGGGGCCACAGTCCTCGTCAGGAGTAGGAGGAGGCCTCCCTTCTTCTTCGATGAGGTGAGTGAAGGAATGGAGGTCCTTCTCACCAGGCCCATGGGCGATCTCGCACCGATAAACGTATACATGGTTTCTATGATGGATCCAGATCTCATAACTGAACTGAACGGAATTGGTTTCACCATTGATCAAGTGGCCCAAGTTAAAGAGGAGGTGCTCTCCACAATAAGTAAGCCTAACTTACCCTCAGCCAAGGCCATAGAGCAGTTCCTTCCGTCGTTGGAAGAGGACTTCGATCCTGAGAGACATATAGCTGTAACCACTGACGTGAGCGGCCCAGGTATATACGTGATCAGGGAATTGGCCGAGCTCTCAAACGCCAGAATATCTCTATGGGACGTACCGCTCACCTCCCCTGAGCTCAGCGAGTTCGCAACCAGGAACTTCATAATCCCTAACGGCACGTCTGGAACTAACGGCAGTTTAGTTATAATTGCCTCCCCAAAGGTGTTGGATCAGCTGGAGGGAAAGCTGTCGGATCAATATTCCCCCAGAAGGATAGGGAAGGTGATAGGGAAGGGAGAACCAAAGGTTGAGGCACCATCGAAGCTGGCTAGGTACGTCATGGCTGAGTCATATCTCAAGGGGTTCGACCTGCGTTGATCGCCAAAAAGGTGGTGCTAAAGGGGGAGGTCCAAGGGATAGGTTTCAGATCCTGGATCGCCAGAAGGGCTAGAGCCATGGGATTGAGGGGTTATGTGGAGAACGTGGGAAAGGATGTGGTTATTGTGGTGGACAATAACGAGGAGACCCTAATAGAAGCGGCAAAGGGGTATGAGTACGCCTCAGTAAGGGAGGTCCTGGTGACCACTGTGGAGGTCGAGGAGCTGCCTCCCTTTACGGTCAAGTTCAATAACTTTGAGGTCAGTACGGACGATTGGCTTGAGAGGTTGTGAATTCCTTCACACCCATAACAGCTAACTTCCTCCCTGGAAGGGTTCCCCTCCAGGTGGTTCATCGTTCCCACCATCGGTTCGGGTCTACATCCCTCATTTGGTCGAGTGGATCAGAGGTCCACTCCTTGAAGTGGGGACTTTCATTAAGTCCCTTAAGGGGAAGGGATAGTGGATTCTCCTCCGTCTCATTTCCTCAGTCGAGCGCGGGAGGAGAGTCATCATTTCACTAAAAGATTTTCGGAAGAACTCTATTTAAACGAGGGTTACCCATCGCCCCTCGAAAGGCGAGGCTTTCCGCCCCCTTAACCCCCTTTATGTGAATCTATCCCCTGAGGGGTTTGTCCCGTCAACGAAATCATCGGGGCAAAACTTTCGGTCACCCTACGTTAGGCCGTGAACTACCCCGCCCTCACGGACGGGGCATCTCCACCTCGCGATGGAGATTT
>JAFMDM010000112.1 GCA_017857195.1 Methanobacteriota archaeon | reverse complement strand
GAGCTTGTCCCTCACGAAGTGATACACGACATACTCTCTGGGTGTGGAGAGCTTCACCTTAGGGAGGACCCTTTGAAGGATCGACCTCATTAGCTTCTCCTTATCCTCTATGTTGGCAGGTGGATCCCTGGTTCCGGCAACCTTGGCGAAGGCGTCCTCCACCGCGTCAATTTCCTGATCCGTGGGCCTCGGTGGTTCCACCACTATGTACTGATTGTAGCCGTCCTCTGACTTAATGCTCTTAACGTGTATGTACACTGAGTCTGAAACCTTGTACAGGGCGTTATATTGCCTCTCTCCCTTGAGGACGGAGGGTGAGTCTATGACTGTAGGCCTTTTCTCCTGGGACCTTAAGTAGGACTCAACGAACTCCTCCATGCTCACGCCCTCGACAGAGACAGCGGAACTATCTTTATTCCCAGGGATGGATCCACGTCGAAAGACAGAGCGTCCACCCCCGCCAACCCTCCCACCGTCTTCACCTTCTCCAGTACCTTCACCCTCCTCCCACCTATGGTGGTGGAGGAGAGGGTGAAATAGACGTCAACCTCACTCTTCAGCCTACTTAACAAGTCTTCCTTGAATACCTTGGGATGTACTGTTAACAACATGAGTTTACCTTCCCCCACGAAAAGTCTGCACCTTCTCAGGAAATCCATGAGTTCCCTCTCCTCTACGAAAGTGGCCAGCACTGTAAAGCTGTCAACCACCACGAAGTCCGTCTTAACGGACGCAACGTAATCCACAAGAAGCCTGAGGACCTTCCTAGTTATTGAGGAGTTCCAAGTGAACCTACCCGTATTTATTGGAACTATTTTCAACTTTCCCTTCAAAAAAGGTTTCACCAGGTCCAACTTCACCTCCCTCATCTTCCTCAGGTAATCCATGGTCAGGTGCTCAGTGGTGATCACGTGGCCCGACTTCCCGGCTGACACGAACCCCATGGCGAATTGAGCCGCCATAACACTCTTACCGGTTCCATGGTCTCCCTCCATCATTATGAGGGAGGGAAAGGGTACCCCTCCCAACCTCCTGTCCAGGTCCTCGTTACCTGTGCCCAAGATCATGGACCCACCTCTCTGCTCCTCACAACGTCCCCCTCCATACTACCCCAGGGCCGTAGTTTGAGTCCAACACTACCACAGCTGGGAGTCCTCGGTAAGGTGGATAGGGTAGACCAATGGTGATGGTGGCTACGTCGTCCGGCTCAAGTATGGAGGAGGCGTTCCAGGTAAGGGGAGACACTTTCCCTTGCACATAACTATACTGGGAGAGGGAGAGGGAGGCCACGTCACTCACGTTAGCATAATACTTCACCACAACGGAGAAGTGGGAGTACTGGAAGAGTGTGGTACTTCCGTTGTTTGATATTTCCAGTGACAATAAATTTCCACTCAAGGACCATGAAATTACCTTGATCTGAGTGGAGAGTTGTGCCTCATACAGACTTTGCCTCTCCTGCTCCGCCTGGGAGTAAATCTGCTGATCACGGAGGGCAGTTGCACCGTACACTGTGGCCAACGATAGTACCACGAAGGCTATGAGGGAGAGTCCTATGACCTGAGAGAAGCCCATTCAGGTCACCTGAAAGGTGTACTCTGTCTGATACCCTGTGGGAGTCACGAACATTATGGTGTAATACTGTCCCTGAGTCAATGGAGAGGAGAGGGTGAGCGTCAACTTCACTGTCTGTCCTGGGGAGAGGGTGGATGAAGAGGTGGTCCAGGAGGGAGCAACGCTATTAAAACCCAGCTGCTGAAGTCCACCCTGGGGACCGAAGTATACCTGGGAGGAACCCAGGTTGAACACGGTGGACTCACCGACGTTCTGTACGTAGGCAACAATCTGTGTTGAGGATGTGTTCGTGGCGTACACTATTTGCACGTCAGTTGTAAGTCTCTGGGATTGAAGCACGGTGTATGAAGCCATTGAAGTACTCATGGTGGACACCGTGTAGAACAGGGCCCCCGCAAGCACTCCCACCAACACAATGGTGGCTATGACCATTATTGACTCAGATATTATCTCACTGGCCATCGCCTACACCCCTGATCGTCATGAGGAACTTTCGCATCTCTGGGGAGGAGGACCTGTAGGTCTCCGCTATGTGATATGCGGTCATTGCCAAGTCCCTGGCCTTGTACTTACCTTTGTTGTTGGAGAGGAACTCCTGAATTCTCGTGAGGAGCTCCACGTCCTCACTGCTAAGAAGGGAGAGGTCGTAAAGATCCCTTATTTTATCGTTGTCGTACTCCATTGCCTCCAGCAACGCACACATCTGTATGAACTTAGGTAGATTTACGCTACCCGCCGGAAACTCGGCTATTTCCTTGTGCTCTGAGGGGTGCTGCTCCTCTGTTACTAAGTTGAAGGGAGAAGCCCTGTCCGACTGAGCTGACTTAAGTGTAAGCGCGGTGTCCTCTAAACTTGTAGCCAAGGACTGGATCGCCTCCTTAAGTTCAGCCACTCCCTCCCTCTGGGCCTTCACAAGTTCACTCTGCATCTTGTCCATCCTGGTGAGTAATGGTTTGGTGGGATCTTCCTTGGGCTGTTCCTGTTGAGTTGAGGGAACCTGATTCGCTGGATTCTGCTGACTTTGGGCCGCTTGAGGTTGGGCTGGCTGAGCTTTTGACCTAAACCTGGGAAGACGACCAGGAATAATAAACTGAAAAGTGAAAAAGAAGAATACTGCCAGGGGAATACTGACGGTCAAAATTAATATGATTAAGGGGTTGGACGTGAGGTCGGGCAGGGCCATTTATAATCACCATAAGAAAAAGATTTTAAAAAAAAGTTATCCTATTATAGTTACATTCCCCTCGGGCTGGTAGACGTATTCGCTCACTGTCAGGGGAGACCCTATGTTTGGAGTTATCTGCACTGTAACAGTTTGGTACTGGAAGACATTAGAACCCACATGTGGACCGAATAATACCATTACGCCTATTGTCGATCCCGCTGGAGCCACATAGCTTCCCGCCAAGGAGAAGCCAGCTATGGGGAAAGTGAAGGCGAAGGTGCGAAGGACTTTAACGTAGAAGGTAGTTCCTTGATATAGGAAGCTGAAGTAGGAGCCAACGGTCGGTTTAGCAGTACTTACTTCAAGATAGTTGTTCCAGGCGCTGGGCATGGTACCAGTCTGGTTCAAGTTGTATATGGCCACGAGGGCTGCGTATGGGCTACTGAAGTAATAGTAAGTCTGTCCTCCACTGGTATCATTGCTAACGGTAGTGAAGTAGTGGGTATTTAGATTGGAATTTGATACATAACCCAGTAGGGACAGGGCATATATGTTAGATAGTTGTATACCACTGCTTGATGCGGTAAAGCTTATGGCAGTGGTGGCTGGAGAGAGTTCCACGCTTGAAACTCCTGAACTTGGTGAGACTGGGAAATATATCCAATAGCTTTGAGTGTCAGTTGGATAATTGACCGAGTAGAGCACTGATCCGCTGAGAGTTAGTGCTGTAGATGCGGTCTCCTCACCCTTGGTTATTGTACTCTTAGCCTTCTGGGTCACGAACAGACCCATGTTTACAGCGACGTACGCGAGGACTGAGGCGGTTATAATAAAGGCTATCAATATGATAGCCGTATCGAGGCCTGCGAGGCCCCTCCGCCTCATTTTCCTGTTGTACGCCTTTACTGCGGACTTGAGGTTCACTCCTCTTTCACCGCAGCTTAGTCCTTCTCAGGGCCCCAATTAAGGGGTCCTAAGATATTCGACAACTCTACGTGGTAACCCCACCAATTTATCGACATCTCGCCCCACCTCACAGGTCGAAATGAGGGGAGACCTCGGCTGTAGGGAGGTTAGAATAATGACAGTGGATCGAAATATCTCAGTCTGGGAGACGATTACCAACGAGCCCTTAATTCCCCATGCTGTGACTTACTAATGTGATATTCTTAGAGTATCAGGTCTATCACGGTGGATACTTAACTTACACATTATACCTTATCCTTTCGGTCAAGTCATCCCAAATTCTAGTCACCCTATACAACATAAATCCAACTACACACACAATTACTTCCATCAATGCGACCGTGACTCCAAATCAAATATTCGGCAACATAACCCAAGGGAACGAAGTAAAGTTCCTGTTATCAGGAAGGAACCTCACCGCCATATCTAATGGTAACGTCACAGTTGCCACTAACGGAGTCATACTTCAAGAGAGAGGACCTAACTTGAATGAGACCCTTGTGGGTGCAAACTATCCTGGGATTGCCTCTGACCCCTTCCCCAACCTACAGGCCTTGGCAGGGGATAGATCTATCTTTTATTCAACACCCTCGGATTTAATAATGAGCGTGATTCTCACTTCAATTCTCTTCCTGGGCCTCTGGGAGTTGAGCAGGAGTGATGAGGGCTAGCCGTACACTGGACATGGTCCCACCTCTGTTAGAGGGAGCAGCGGTCACGCTCTCCGTGGGACTATATGTTACTCTAAATAGAATAGTCTACACCAACCTCTTTCTGAACTACGACGCAGCGGTTGTCCTGTGTTTGCTCGGTGCCGTGGTGTTGGCCTTCAGGGAGAGGAGGATGTCCCTATTCATACCCCTAGCTGGACTATCCTTCCTTTTCCCCACCGCAGTCCCTGCCGCAATATTGATCTTTTCATCATTGAGAGTGAAGTTAGGTGGCTGGGTGAGGTGGCCTCTGCTAATGGCCTCGTCGGCGGGATTGGCCTGGTCTATCACTGACCTTCTAAATCATCCAATCAATGTGTTGGCCCTGCCCATAGAACTGTTACAGGGGGGACTTCCGTCTTTAATCCCTGTTCTCCTCATCCTTGGAATTATACCTGCATTGATTGGGGGTGAGATGCCAAGGAAGTTCGCCGTGCCCTCTTGGTCTCCATACCTTGCTGCAGTTGTGATAGGCATTCTACCTTTTATTGAACAGCTACCCAGGGATTTCATTGAGCCGGAAACAGTTGACTGGATTTACTACTATAACGCCATACTTCACCCTCAATTGGGCTGGTTCCTTCTCTCCAGGCCGGCTTACATTGGAATACTCTACTTGTTCTCCAGGTTGTTCGGTGCTTACAACGTTGCGGTATATCAGTTTCCCTTTCTAGCCTTACTTTACGCATCCTCAGCATATTACATGGCTGCCTCATGGAGGAGGGATTTGGCCTCCGCGTCTGCATTACTTGCTGTTCTATCTCCCATGTTACTTACCTTCCTTTACTCTGGACTTCAAGCAAACCTCTTTTCCATATCAATAATGTTCTTTTCCTTGGGAAGTTTAATGAGAGGTAAGTGGAAGTCCGCCTCAATTTTGTCTTATCTGGCTCTGGCAAGCCATATTTATGCCTGGGCCCAACTAGAGGGCGCAACATTGATTTACGTTGTTTGGAAATGGTGGAGGAAGGAGCTGACAAATGAGCTCAGAACGTATGCGATACTTACCGCACCACCTTTCCTTTTGGGAATCGCCCTAATATTGGGTGGATTCTTCTCCGTTCCGTACTTACCACTAAATCCCCTTGAAATCTACAGGTCTCTAGAGTTTCAGTTCT